>CAYPVN010000028.1:0-3063 GCA_964414155.1 uncultured Chitinophagales bacterium | reverse complement strand
GTGAGTAGTATAGATAGAGAGGTTTGGAAGGCGATAAGGAAGAGCAAGAATTCGATGAGCTTGTTTGTAATTGCGTAGTGTGTAATCTCTGCGTTGTTTTTCATTCCCATTTTTTCCAGTATACGAACCCGGTACGTGCTGATGGTCTTCACACTGAGGGACATCTCTTCTGCAATCCCTGAGACGTTTTTTCCGGAGGCAATCATCTGCAATACCTGAAATTCCCGGTCCGACAGCGTTGAGTGACTTGGTCCTCTCCCTCTGAGGGCTTGTTCTGAGGCCAGAATCTCTGAAAGAGTGGTGCTGACATACTTTCTTCCTTCAGAGGCTTTCCTGATGGCATTTACTAAGTCCTCCGATGCTTTCTCTTTTGTCAAATATCCTGATGCTCCTGCCTTAAGAACTCGAAGAGCAAATTGTTCTTCAGGGTGAACGCTAAGAATCAAGACTGGCAATTTCGGCTTTCGTGCCTTCAGGGTTTTCAAAGCATCAAGACCACTTCTCCCTGGCATATCAATATCGAGGACCACTACATCACAGTCTCCTTTGCTGGCGAAATCGATGGCCTCCTGTGCGTTGGAGGCCTCTCTTGTCACCTTCAGATCCAAATGTTCTTCAAGGATTCGTCTCAATCCTTGACGAACGATCGGATGATCGTCAGCGATGAGCACCTTGATCATGATTCTCGACTATTCCATTAAGGGGCATAGTGAGCATAAGCGTCGTTCCTACGCCAGGCGATCCGCGAATATCCACCTTTCCCCCAAGCAAGAGAGCTCTCTCCTTCATACCGAGCAAGCCAATAGATCTCGGGCTTTGAATCTCCTGCACAGTAATACCTCGTCCATCGTCAGTCACTTTGAGTTCAAGGTTGCCGTTGTTTTGGTTCAAGCGTACCTCAAGGCTGGCTGCGCGGGCATGGCGAGTTATGTTTGTGAGTGCTTCAAGATAAATGCGGAAGATTGCCGTCGTACGATTCTCATCCAGATGTACATCTTCCACATTGGAAGTGAATGTCGCTCTCACTCGCGTGCGTTTCTGAAATTCTTGCGTTTTCCATTCCATCGCCGCGACCAGCCCTAGGTGATCAAGCACTGCCGGTCGGAGTCGTGCCGAGATTCTCTGTACTGCTTTGAGCATCGACTCTATGGTCTCCTTCATTCCTTCAACCCGTGTCCGAATTTCATCTCTTTTCGACGTGCTAACTAACCACGAGAGGTCAATCCCAAGCCCCGTCAGCGCTTGTCCCAGCTCGTCGTGGATTTCCCTGGCAACGGACTTCCGTTCCTCCTCCCGCGCCGATTCCAAACTTGCGGCGAGGTGACGCATCTGCTCATGCGACGCTCGAATTTCTTCTTCTACCTTGGTCCGAACTGCAAGCTCATCCGCAAGGGCGGCGGTGCGCTCCTGGACTTTTCTCTCTAACCCAGCCTTGATTCGCATCATCGCAGACAGGAGATACACAACAATCAAGAAAGCAAACAATCGTGTAAGGGCATTCCAGTATGGAATCAGCGCCTCGGAATAGGGTATCTTCCACATTACGTCAGCAACAAGCCATGCGACAGCACTGAGGATAGATAAGATTATCCCGGCGGTTCTTCCTACTGAACAAGTGATGTAAGCAATTGGGAGGAAGTAAAAAATTGAGAAGGAAATCTGCGGACCGGTCTGATAGTCAATATAGCCCAAGGCGAGCACCAACAGGCATCCAAGAACTACATGCGACCGCCTTGGCGCTCTTGCGAGATACTCAATTAGGTTCATACTATCTACTATAGTAGCAATAGCAAAGAACGGCAGAACAATATCGCCCTACTAGCCAGCTATCGTGCAGACTCGCTGATCGTCGTCAGGCTATCTCTGAATCAATTACCGAATTACGCACGATAATCAAGAATTGCTGTTTCTTGCCTTGTTCACAAGGAAGGCAACTTATCGCTGAGGCTTTGAACTCCCCAGTGTGTTTTCGCGCTTAACTTCGTTGAGGTCTGCGCTAAGGAAACCGAAATGCGCGGATGAAACTGTCGAAAAAGATGGGGAATGATATCCCCCCTGTGTGCCGACATACTACGTCTTGGATATATCAAAGTCAATATCAAACACTTATATTTTTTCTGTCAAGCAACATCTTCTGCGAATATGGGTAATCTGATGTCCCTTGGGGTTGCCGGCCATTCGCAATCCAATTGAGACGATGTCTTGTCACGATACAATATCCTGGTTTGTCTCCGCGGCACAGTCAGCCGCAACAGTAGTTTCCCCAAGGATTATCTGTTCTCGGGTTTGTACCGTTGGTGTGCCGGGAACTATAGACTCGCACGGAACTGCCCGAACCCGTTCAACCCAACGACAACTATCGAGTACGGGTTGCCATCTTCCGGCACGGTCAGTTTGAAGGTGTGCAACCTCCTCGGTCAGGAAGTAGCAACGCTTGCAAATGGCAATCAAAATGCAGGCACATACCATGTTGTGCGGGATGGGCCCAATGCCTTTGGAACACCTCTGACAAGGGGTGTGTATTTCTACCGTCTCGAGGCGAAGTCTTCTAGCGGCGCTTATGCCAACCTGAAGAAGATGTTGTTGCTCAAGTAATAGAGCTTCATATTGTTTGTTGTTGAATTAAAGTCTCTCGTCATCGTTGAAAACCTGGCAAGAGACTTTTGTTTTCTATAACTCTAATTCAGAGACCGCAACCTTGCCTTCCTTACCCGTTTTCCTTAACTTGACGCAGTCGTTGGGCTCGCACTGACTCGTCCCTTCTCTCCTCTTCGAGAGGAGGCCAGTCCCGAGCAAACGGGAGTCCTCACAGATTCCTTCTTTTGTGATCAACACATCCGAAAGCGAATTCCCGCGCAATGTATTTCGTCGAGAATGTTTCTTTCAGCTATGAGCCCTCCGTTCCCACGCTGACAGCTATTTCGCTGGAGGTTCAAAAAGGGGAATTCCTGAGCCTGATTGGTCCGAACGGATCGGGAAAGACCACCCTGTTACGGTTGCTTGACAGAATTTACCTGCCTCAACGGGGGCGAATCCTGTTTGCGGGGCGCGATCTCAAATTGT
>CAYPVN010000027.1:9192-16002 GCA_964414155.1 uncultured Chitinophagales bacterium | reverse complement strand
CTGTCGATTATTGCGGCCGCGCTCTTAGTTCTTGTCAGTGGAGTATATGTCTATACCTCAATGGCTGCAAAGGAACCCTCGTACCCGCGTCCCATAAGCGAGGAGCTATATCGAACAGCATCGGTTCCGGTGAACCAGCCAGTCGTCGAGAACGAGCCGCCGCCGCCCAAGGAGGCCGTTCAGCCCATATTCCAACCGAACGCTGTTATCGATGTGCCGAGTGTTGGGCTCAGGAATGTACCTGATATTGACGCCGTAGCCAAGTCGGGCAGCATCAAACGAGGTGAACGTGTCGAGATCATCGGGAGGAATTCCAACAAGGGTCCGAATTGGGTCAAGATCAAAACGAAGTCTGGTAGGGTCGGTTGGATTTTTGCTTCGGTAGTGAAGGAACGAAAAGGCGGGTAGAAACTAACACGCGGGATTCATCTCCACATACGTGGTTCGTGCAAGTGCGTCATGTGTTCCGTGCGGCCTGTTTTGCCTCCTCCGGAACGCGTGCACTGATTGAAGGAATCAGCCACACCGCGTAACCATTCTCGCTCTTCGTACACTCAATCATGTCATTGAAACGATTTCGGACATCCTCAAGGGGCTTGCCGGAGTTGGTGCTGATCCATTCTTCAAATCCATCGCGCCAGTGGACAAAAATCTCCGCCATTAGGTTCCGGTTGACGCGCAGCGTGTCAATACACAGATAATTCACTTCAATGTCAGAGCAATGTAACGACGCGAGAACCGCCGGCATTTTTCTTCCATGACGGAGATCTGAGCCTGCCTTCGCGGCAGCTTTCCCGCCATACACACCGAAGAACTCATCCGTATCGAATCTTGTAGGGTGAAAGAACAGCATCCCGTAGTCTTCAGCAAGATAATACACCCATCCACCCGGTCTTACGACGCGTATCATCTCCTTTATAACAGCCATGGGATCTGGGATCGCCTGCAACATGTGGCGACAGAGAACGACATCGAACCGATTATCGTCGAACGGCATCTTCGTCGCATCAGCTTGCTTGAATGTGAGCCCAGCATCGCCCCCCGCTCGCTCGGTAGCCCGCCGGATATGCGACTCTGCCAGATCGATGCCGGTGACATGCTTTGTCTGAAACTCTTTCCGGATCCTGAGCGATATCTCTCCTGTGCCACAACCGACATCGAGCACTTCAAGCCCGGGGCTGCTGAAGATACGCTTGAGGTGGTCTTTTTCCTGAGGCCAGATGGCGCGTGCCTGCGCGTCCAAGGTACGGACCATTGCCTCGTTTTCCATCTGCTCTTTTTGGCCGTAATCGTAATCAGTCATGCATTCACACTGTCCACGCTTATTGTACCACCTGCCATTTTTTTCGCTCTCTCGGGTCTGCATCGCTGAAGATTTGTTCGAGGTGGTGCTGCAAGTGCCTCACATAATCTTCAGCCACATACTTCAGCGTCGCCGGTTTGGGATATCCGATATCGCAAACGTTGGCCAGCGTCCCGGGGTCGATATGCTCGATGACATGCGCAAGATGCTTATTGTACGCATACCACATGTTGACGAGATCGTCCCATCGCTCAGACTGATAGTGCTGGGAGTTCACCCAATGCTCCTGTTCATATGAGAACGCGCCCATGTTGCGCATCTCTTGCATCCGAACAAAGCGTTGGTGGTTGTTGCTCGCCGAATCAACAAGATGCCCTACGATCTGCTTGATTGACCATTTGTCGGGATATGGTTTGACGGAGGCCTGCTGGTCCGTCAACGAGAGGAGGCGACCGTTTGCGTTCTCAATGATCCCATTCAGCTTTGTGGAGACTTCGTGCATAGTGAGTTCCGCTTTTGTGGCGAATCAGAGATAATTACAAAAAATGTAGGGGAAAAGCTAAAGAGAAACAATCGGACCAGCGGACCAGAGAGCAGCCGTCGAGAGAGCGCTGAGTTCACCGACGAAGGGCATGATCTACGTCTTCAATGTGTGCAACTGCCACAAGTCCCGACTACTTGTATGGATGAACGGCGCGATGGCAAGGAGTCCCGTTTTGCCAATGCTTCGCTCAAGGTACTGCAACTCGTTGAATTGATCCTGCACTGCGGGATCGGGAGGAACGTCAAAACCGGATTCGCGCATCAATAGAATCCCCTTCGCCTGAATTGCAAGTTCAAGATAAATCCGAAGATAGCAGAGGAGATCGACCACCACTTCTGCCGAAAACTTGTCCTGCAACGTGTGCAGATACATTCCGATCTTCGCGGTAGAAATATCCCCCTTCTTGATCAGCTCGAGCAATTCCACATCCGAGTCGAACCCGACGCCCAGCCACGCCCGCGTCGATTTCTCACTTTGATGGAAGACAACAAGCAAAACCGAAGGCAGAACAATAAGAACGCTGATCGTAGAGAGCAAGGGCGGCAGAAAGAAATGGTTGAAGACGGAATGGATGAACAAAGCGATAACGAGGCCGGGGAGAAAAACGAACACACCCTCTTTCCCCTTCACGTCGGAAATGTTCTTCCCCATCACCCCAAAGATCGCCGTCGTGCCGCCGTGCATGATTGCCGTGCCAAGGCCACGTATCAACCAGACCATCAGGTTCGGTTCTGCCATGGCTCCAAGATAATAGAGGTTTTCGAGAAGTGCGAACCCGGATCCAATCGCAAAACCGTGAATTGCTGCATCCACCATGAACCCGATCTTCTTTGATCTCATCAGGTAGACGAGATAGACCCCCTTCACAATTTCTTCTACGAAGGGTGCAGCATATCTGATATATGTAACATCGTCAATCAAAGCCAGGCTGAGCATCCGGCCATTGACAAGCAGCGCGATGGCAGCCGACAGACCCCCGAATAACATCGTCAACACTACCGAGCGAAGCGTTACAAGCTTGTAGCTATCAATGAGGATGAGTGCGGCAAGAAAGAGGAGCACCGGCAGGAGGCTGACGGCAATGTGAAGCATCAATTGAAGAAGAGAACCGTGCAAAGGGATGAGGTGATTGAAGAACTGGAATGCCTGACCTGTTGTCAGATCGACTGCTCTTTCATTTCAGAACCTTCAACGAGATCATGAATTCCTTATCAAGTCGCTGACCCTTCTCGACCGCCCCGGCATAACCGAGCGAGAAAGTCGATTCCAGCGCGGAGAAAATAACCAGCCTGAAATCCATCTGTGCGCCGAGATTCAGAAGGGATCGCCGGTCAGGCTTGCTATCAAAGTTTGTGACTATGCCAGCTGAGAAAAGCGAAATGCGCGTCCAATTGCAATAGAGGGCAGGAATGCCGAAACGGCGGAAGCGGATTGGAGGAAGCGTCCACTCGAGCATAGCTTTGCCATATGTTGTTCCGCCGATGCTGTTTAACTCAACACCCGGGAAACTATAATCTTCCCTGTATCGCCAAACTTCCTGGTGGTCGACCCAGTTGTTCCCAAAGCCACCGAAAAAGAAGTTGGCAAAAGGCTCCTGTCGTTTTCCCCCGGGCGAAAAACCGGCAGAGGTACGCAGCCAGAGTGAAGAGTGGTTGAGCGGAAGCAGGACACCGTAGTCAAGACTGCCGGAGACAAGCGGGAAGAGCTTTTCATTCACATAATTCGTGTGTGAGACAAGCTCCCATTGGAGTCCCTCTTCCTCCTCGACCGCGCCAAGTGATCTCACCATAAGCGAATAGTTGAGTCGTGCATCGAAGAAATAAAACTTGTTAAACGAAGCCGAGATATTCTGATAGTCCGGCAGCCGCTCCAGATCACCATATCCCGCGAGGGTGAAGCGGTAGTTCATTTTTTCAGGCTCTTCAAAAAGGAGATACTTCCTATACTGGAGGCGGGCTGAATAGCCCTTCCGGCTTGTTCGTGTCGGACCGAAGAGATCGTAGAAGTCCCCGCCATTATACGTTCCGCTGATCTTCCATTCCCAGAAACTGTAGTTGAAGTTGAGGTGTACACGTTCCTTCGGTCTCAAAATTTGATTCGGCGTATATGATGCCGTGAGATCCATCGAGTGCAAGAAGGTCGGATCGGAAAAATTCAAACGGACGCCGTACGCCGGAAATTTCTTATACCCTTCTACAATAGGGTATGCCGAGGCCAGCCTTATGTTGCTCATGGGGCTATATTCCGAGAAGCTGCCTGCAGAATCCGTCAACCCCGTTGAAGGCGATGGCCGTGAAAGTAGCCATGACTTCAGCACCGGATAGCTCTCTACAACCTCCTGTCCAAGGTAGGTGATCGCGCTAACGTCTTCGATCGTCTGATTGGCAATCGCGACCGGCACGAACCCCTTTCCGGTGTAGTGAAATGCAATAAGTGAGTCGTTCGAGATCGGCAGCGGTCTGAACAATCCGGACTCACAATTGCTGACCCATTCCATCTTCTTCGTCTGAAAATCATATCGGACAATATTCGACACACCGCTGTAATACGAACTGCCGAAGAGATATCGTCCATCGCTGGAGAAGACAAAACTGGCTGGAGTGCTGTTGCCGAAATCATAGAGGACCTCGTAGGAATGATCTCCCTTCAGAAGTTTGTCAACATCCATGGCAACCAGCGATTGCTGCCCGTTGACCTCGGCAAGAGCACCGCTAAGACGCGAGCCATCGGGTGAGATATCGATATCAAAGATATCCTGACCGTAATCAAATGAGTAGACTTGATTCCAATCGTCGTACGGAAAGGGGATCCTGACCAGCGTTGAAATGCCGTTGAAGTGCCGCACCCCCCAGAGAGATTTGTCGTCTCTGTTAAATGCAAAATCACCGGTTCGAACGTCCTTGATGAGAAGGCGCGACTTTCCTGTCTCGATATCCAGGGCGTTGAGATCCCGCCAATGGTTGTTGTCAGAAGCATAAAAGAGGGTGTGGGTCGAGGAATCGTACGCCAGCGACGTCACATAAAATACTGCGCCACCACGAACATCATGGAGTTTTTCAATTGAGCCAGTTTGAATGTCGATCGCGGCAAGATGCGGCGTTTGTCCGGGATAGTTGATGGCGGCATAGAGTTTTCGGGCTGAGCGATCATAGAAGCTGCGGGATACGGAGCCAAGCGCTTCTCCCGTCAACGGGCGAAAGCGAGTGATGGGATACCGACGGATTGAGTCAAGGTTTGCTTCCTGCCAGTGATGTTCCCAGGCAATCCACTTCTGCCACTCCTCATCAATCGAACTGCCATAGACATTGGTGAACTGCGTCGCAAAGTAGCTCTTGCTTGAATCGCCTTGTGTGAACCACTGCACCAGTTTCTCCGGTCCATACTGGAGGGCAAGATAGCTGACGAACCGGGTTCCGTAAAGATAGGAGTTTGCGCCGACCTGAAAATCGACCTTCGTCCCCTCCGATTCCAATCCCACGACGTCATAGATGTCGACACTGTCACGCACCATCGTTCTAAATACCATCTCATCGTACGCTCCCAGAGCTCGTCCTACACCGCCATTCATCCAGGTTTCCATGAAGACAGCGATCGATTCGATGAACCAACGCGGCGTATACCAGCGGGGCCCGGTAAGATAGGCATACAGCATCGACGGCGGCGATTCCGAAATTGGAGGCACTTTCCCAAAGAACAGCGATCGGAAGAACCTGTCCTTCGGCGAGGGCTTGTCCATCGTAACTATATGAATCAACTCGTGAATCATCATGAAGTTCATTCTCTCGGCGGCCGGAATTGTTTCATATACATAGTTAAACGGCGCGATGCCAATGCCGATGAGATTGAAAGGAACTGTGTTTGCCCCACCGCTCGCGTAGTCACCAAAGTCCTGCAAGATGAGCGTCACTTTTTCGGAAGGGATATAGTTGAAAAATGCATGATCGAAGGAAAGGGCATTCTCAAAACATCGTGCAATGTGAGGGACAACGAACTCATGAGCTTTGGAGTAGTAAACCAGCTGTAAGTTCTTTGTCTCAAGAGAGTACAGTTGCGCGAATACAGGTCCGGTGGAACAGAAGGCCATGCCAAGGACGGATAAGGAAACCCTGAGAAACTTCATACCGGACCAAATGGGTAGACAAATTGTTGAGAGACGGTCACTGCGCGGGACGGTGCGAGGTCATAGTGGCCAGTTGCGGGATTGGAAATTGCAATACATAAGTGAGCGGCTCTTGATATGAGAGAATGCAACTTATCTACCTAAAAAGCAAGCTCCTCATCGGCACAGAAATGAATCAGATGCAAGGGTCCGAAACGAAAAGGAGATGCTTAAACGAAGCACCTCCTTTATCTCCCTGACTGACGTTTCCTCTGCCGGAACTACGAAGGGGCTATACCTTCTCCTCCGAAACCAAACTCACTCGCCGACGGCAGACTGAATTGCTCCGCTCGTGAGGGCAGACTGAAATTCCGAACTGGCCAAAGCTGATTGCAGCTCTGAACTTGCAAGCGCCGACTGGAGTTCCGAGCTTGCAAGCGCCGATTGCAATTCTGAACTGGCCAATGCCGATTGCAGTTCTGAACTGGCCAATGCTGCCTGAAGCTCTGAGCTTGCTAGTGCCGATTGCAATTCCGAGCTTGCCAAGGCTGATTGCAGTTCTGAACTGGCTAATGCAGACTGGAACTCTGAGCTTGCTAGTGCCGATTGCAATTCCGAGCTTGCCAAGGCTGATTGTAGTTCTGAACTGGCCAATGCTGACTGGAATTCTGAGCTTGCTAGTGCCGATTGCAATTCCGAGCTTGCCAAGGCTGATTGCAGTGCCGGGCTGCTGAGCGCAGATTGAAGTTCTGCAGTCATTGCGGCCGACTGCATATTCGCGCTCTCCATCGCTGCCTGGAGGTTACCCGTGGCAAGCGCCGAAGTAAACGCCGGGTTGGACAGTGCCGAGGTAAAGGCCGCATT
>CAYPVN010000027.1:7337-9092 GCA_964414155.1 uncultured Chitinophagales bacterium | reverse complement strand
ATTCTTCAGCACAACATCCTTCTCAGTCATTTGACCGGAACGGTATTTCTTCGCTGCGCCAATAGTCCCTTCAACGCTATCGTCTGCCGGCGGTGGATAAATTCCCGCTACGTAAAGCAGAACAACCATAGCGACAACAGCGCCGCCAAGGATGATTGCCCGTTTTGGCGAGAAGAACTTTTTGATTGAATCTACCATAAGACCCTCCAGATAGTTTGGTTGTTTTGAAGGCAGAGATTTAATCGAATTGATTACGTTTGGTCTCAAAGACTGAGGAGCTTCGACCTCTTTCACAGAGCGAAGCAACGTGTGGACTTTGCGGAAATCATCATATTCACTTTGCGCTTCCCGGTTTCGGGCAAGGAAAGCTTTAAGATGGGAGCGATCGCGTTCCGAAATTGTCCCATCCATCTCGCTGTGTATAAGGTTCAAGTACTCGTCACGATTCATGATTCACACCCCTTTTCTTGAAAGTACATTCTTGAGCATTTGACGTGCACTGAACAACCTTGACTTAACTCTTTTTTCCGGAATCCCAAGCACGTCACTGATTTCCTTGTACGAAAGTTCCCTGAAGTGCGAAAGCACAATAACCGCCCGATAATCGGGGGTTAGCTTCATCAATGCCCGCTGTACGGTCCGTGCCGTGTCCTCCTCTGAGAATACGTCGTCCGCATTCTTGTCTGGCGAGACGGTATCCTCAGGGAGCTCTTCGAAGCGTTGTCTTGCATTAACAAAGTTGAGAGAACCATTGACGGTGATCCTGTAGAGCCAACTAAAGAACTTGTACCTGCCATCGAACTGCTTGAGATTTTCATATGCTTTCACAAAGGCAGCTTGTGTTACATCAGCAGCATCTTCTTGATTGTCGATGATACGAAGAGCGGCATTGAACATTGGCTTCTGGTACTTCTCAACGAGAGTTTCAAAGGCTTTCTGATCCCCCCCCAAGCATTGTTGAATCAGTTTTGCGTCTTCTTGCTCTACCATAAGTACAGGCCAAATCTCAAAAAGTTGGTTGGTTTTCCTGGGTATGGGTTGTCGCTGTTTTTCTGCCCCTTTTTTATCAAATCAGCCCGTTTTTCCAGATCCGGACTGTTCAATTTCAAATAACAAGTCAAACCGTGCATAGCGAAACACGTCTCGAATGTGGCTGTTCATGTTGGTCAGTTTGAGCCCCTTTCCAACGCTACGAAGCCGCTTTTGCGTGGCAAATAAAACGCCAAGACCTGCGCTTGAAATGTAGTCTAGATTCTTGAAATTCACGACCGAAGATTCGTTCACTGTGTCCAGCACTTCTTTCGCTTTCTCTGATTGAGAGGCGTCTAACCGCCCGGAAAGGAGAATCTCATTGTTTGGAATGATCTCGATACTGAACATTGTTATTGCCTCAGTTTCATTGTTAGTGTAACTCTACTCCTATTGTTGATATGCTGATAATCAACTTTGTCAACCATGGTCTTCACGAGATGAATGCCGAGGCCCCCGGGGTTCCGGTTCTCGATCGGCAGGTCGAAATTTACTGGTGTGGCTTTCGTCATATCAAAAGGGACATCTTCGAAGTCGACCAGCTCCACTATGGCATTCCCCTCTTCGATACCAAAAGAGATCGAGATCTGGTTTGGACCCAAGGGATTATACTTGACCATGTTAGTGAAAATCTCCTCGACAGCAAACTTCAATGTAAAAGCTAGAGACTCGTTCAGATTGTTACTGGAGATGCACCCCTCAAGGAAATCAAAGATCTCGTCAAGA
>CAYPVN010000027.1:3005-7237 GCA_964414155.1 uncultured Chitinophagales bacterium | reverse complement strand
TGGCAGATAACCTTGTTCAGCTTTCCAGCAAGCTCGACAAGTGACATTCTCGTCTCGAGGTATGCCGAAAGATAGGCGTGGAGACTGCTTACGAGTAGCGCTGCGGGTATTCCCTTTCCAGCAACATCGGCAACGACTAGTGCATATCTTCCTCCCGGTAACGGAATACAATCGAAGTAGTCACCGCCGACAAACTTTGAGGGTATATTGATCCCGGCAATGTCGTAGCCGTCGATGGCAGGAAGGGATTTGGGAAGGATCCTTTGCTGAATCGAGGCGGCGACCGAAATGTCCCGCTCAATCTTTTGCTTTTCCAATGCTTGTTGATGGAGATAGCGGTTTTCGAGGGAAGCATGAACCTGACGCGCCAGGGCATCCAGAAGCAATTGGTCTGTCTCTTCAAAGGGGAGAATGCCATTGCGGCTTTCCTTCTCGAAGAGCTCAAACGCATAGGTGCAGTCGTCAAACTTGAAGCTTGATTTGATGTGATGATTACGGTCCCTTACCTTTCGTGGCCGAATCCCTGAAGGAAAGAATGATTCCTCCTTGACGCGCTTCTTGCTCGTCACTCGGACCGCACCCTTGGATGCGTTCGTCAGCGAGGCAGCTCGTTCCAGTGCCAGCTGATGAGGCGATGTTCCCTGATCAAGCTTTGAGACCTCGATGCCGGTGTCGATGAGACTGTTCAGCTGCAGAACGCGATGGTTTAATGCAAAGACCAGCTCCTTTTCCTTCCGTCGGTGAAGCAACGATTGATACGCATTGTCGAAAAGTTGAAGAAACAGTCTGAGAGAAACCACGTCGACATCAGAGTAGGTCGCACCGGCGACTCGCTGGGTCAGGACCAATCCCACGTGCGATTTATCGACCAGTTTTTGAACAACGGAGACACCTGTCGATGCTTCATCGACGCGCAATACTGATAAATTCTGATCTTGCGGAATATTCAAAAGATGTTCAACGCTCTCCGTGCGGCTTTGACGGAGCGTTTTCCACCCATCCGAAGGATCCGCCATGTGGAGAACGTCGATGTGCGTGTCCGGGAAAACACGGCTCAGGACGGCCGTGAACTGATCAGCGAGTTCCCTTAGCGTTGCAGCCTTTGAGAGCTTCCGAAAACCTTCCTGAAGGGACTCAATCTGGCCTGCGAGCCGAGTAGAGAAACGGTTTTGGGGCACTGGCCTTTCCTTGAAGAGTGTTAGTTTACTACCGCCAGTGACTTGAGAGCGTCGTCAACGGTTTTTTCCTTGCCTGCAAAGCTAAACAACCCCATGATCGCCAACATTTTCTCCACCGCAGGATCAAGGTTCGTGAACACCAGTTTTCCATCCACATCGTTGAGTTGATCGACAATGTCAATGAGGAAAGACATCCCGATCGAATTGACAACTTTGGATTGCTCGAGGTTGATGACGACGTGTTTTGTCCCCTTCTCGAAATGTTGGGCGAATTCCTTTGCAATGGCCTCTCCCCCGACGTTGTTCACATAGCCCGACGTCGCGATGACCAAACAGTTATCCCGTACCTCAGTTGAGAGAGTGAATTCTTGTTCCATAATAACTGCCTTAGGTAAATAGCTTTTTTATCGTGATTCTGGTTCCGTGTTCGTTTGATTCGATACGAAAATCGTCCGACATCTTCCTCATGAGCTTCAAACCCCATCCCCGCTTATTCTTCGATTCCAATTTGGCGTCAATATTCGGATCTTCGATCGATGATGGTTCAAACCCTTTTCCATAATCTCGCACCAGAATAGTAAGTTCTTGCTTCGTCATCGTAAACTCAACTCTCACCGCAGGGTTTTCCTCACCGGAATGCTCAAGTGCATTGATGATCGCTTCCGTCACGAGGACTTTGGCCTCACCCACCTTCTCATCGGCTATGCCAAGATGATGAGCGAGTCGTTCAAGACCCTCAATGGCCACTAACTCAATATCCGGAATTCTCGGCAAGAATATCTTGAGTGAAACACTTTCCTTCATTGTTATATTCTCTTCCGTAGAACAAGCATGGTAATATCGTCGTCCTGTTGCGCTCCATCCATCCACGCCTCACCTGCGCTCACGAGATGCTTGATAATTTCATCGGGCGCTCTGTCCACTACTTCACCGAATATCTTTTGAACCCTGGCGTAGTCAAACATCTCCCCTCCAACATTCTTCTGCTCCGGTAATCCGTCAGTCAGCAGCAGGAGGGCATCGCCCCCCCGCAATTCCACCTCATGAAGAGTATACGGAAACTTTTTCATTGCACCAAGTGGCATTCCCTTGAGCATGATTTCTTCGATTGTTCCAGAGCTTTTTCTATATAAGTAAATCGGGGGCATTCCCGCACTCGACATCTCGACCTTGTCCCCCTTCACTTTCAAGAGACTAAATGCCATCAACATCCTTCCCATTTTGATCTCTTTAATCGATTTGCTGCAGTGATTGAAAAACGCTTGTATGTCGAGCCGTGATGCATCAGACGTAAAGAAGCCTTTCATCAGTGTAACGATCGTTCCGGCTTGCATACCATGGCCTGTCGCATCTCCAAAAGCAACATTGAGCGTACCGTCCTCCCCGGTGCTGAAATCGTAATAATCTCCGCCAACTTCGGTTGATGTTTTCATGAACACGGCAATTTCCAGATGAGGAAGTTTCGGGAGTTCTTTGGGAAGCATGGAAAGTTGTAGCGCTCTCGCTTCATCCAATTCCTTGGTCTTCCGTTCGTTCTCCACTTCCAGCACGCGCTTTTCCGCTTCTGCAGCCTTTGCGCGCAGCAGCGACTCCCGTACCGCTGCTTTCTGTTCACGCCTGTTGTTCTCAAATCTCCGGGCACCATAGAGGAAGCTGAGAACCATCAAACTGTAGCCGGAGTATGCCACCTTCGTCTTCCACCATGGCGGCGTCACAGTCAGTGCAAGCGAGGTCCCGTCATCATTCCATACGCCATCGTTGTTCGAGCCCTTCACATGCAGTGTGTATTCACCGGCGTCAAGGTTGGTGAACGTTGCTTTGCGTTCACTGCCCAACTGGATCCAGTTGTCGTTAAATCCTTCCAGCTTGTATGCATAAAGGTTCTTGACGGTGTTATAATAATTCAGCGCAGCGAATTCGAAGGAGGCGACATTGTCCTTGTACGTGAGGGTGATTCCCGACTTTGCTGCAATCCCCTTTTCAACGATCGGCTTGCCTTCCTCATCATCGGTGTTGTACCTGACGAACGTGGTGAAGACGACCGGCGGTACAAACGGATTGTTCGTGACCTTATCCGGATGGAACAGATTGAACCCGTTCATCCCGCCGAAATACATCTCGCCGGTTTTACGGTCTTTGACGAACGCACCGGTATTGAACTCATTTCCCTGAAGGCCATCGCTCTGATCAAAATTTCGAAATATCTTCCGCTGAGGATCGTATCGCGATATTCCTTTGACGGTGCTTATCCAAAGATTCCCCTGATCGTCCTCGAGAATCCCATTGATATAACTATTAGGCAGACCCTCTTTCTCAAAGTACCGTTGAAATGTTCCGGTCGCCCGGTCAAACCTGTTCAGGCCACTCATTGTTCCCACCCAGAGATCTCCCCTCCGGTCCTCATGAAGGCAAAGCACGGTTTCGTGACTCAGGGTTCGTGGATCCGAGGGATCACTCCTGAAGTGTGTGAAAGTTTCAGTTTCTCGATCGAAACGATCCAGGCCACCCTTATACGTCCCCACCCAGAGGACACCCTCGCGGTCCTCATAGAGAGACCAAACGCCCGGCCCACCCAGACTACTCGATACGGAATCGTTGTGAGAATATACACTGAAGGTGTTTGTTTTGCGATCGAACCGATTGAGGCCGCCACCGTAGGTTCCGATCCAGATCTCGCCTTTTCGGTCTTCCAAAAGCGCGTAGATACGGTTGTCACTGAGGCTCTTGGGCTTCGCGGGGTCGTGACGAAAATGACTGAACTTGCCTGAAGTCCGGTCGAATCGATCGAGCCCGCTGCTCTGTGTCCCCAACCAGAGTGAACCAGAGTTGTCCTCAAGGATACACTGCACGAGGTTCTCACCCAAGCTGCTGGGATTCGACGGATCGTGCAGATAGTGGGTGAACTTACCCGATGAACGGTCCCACCTATCCAGTCCCCCCTCTGTACCAATCCAGACTGCGTTCCTTTTATCAACATACATTGAGTACACGGCATTATGGACGAGGCCGTCCGGGTTCTTGGGGTCACTGTAGTGGTGCACAAAAGCGTCCATT
>CAYPVN010000027.1:0-2905 GCA_964414155.1 uncultured Chitinophagales bacterium | reverse complement strand
ACAAATCCCTCAGTCTTGGGATCAAACCGGTCAAGACCCTCCCGTGTTCCTACCCATATAGTCCCGGTCCGATCACCATACACCGAATAGACTCTGTTGTCGGAAAGACTTGCCGGATCTGACGGGTCGTGTTTGAAGATGATCCTTTTCCCGCTTCGGCGATCAAGACGGGTCACTCCTTCCCCAATTTTTCCCGACCAACGTACACCTGATGGATCCTCATAGGTCGAAAACACCGCCCCGACACGTGCGTACCTGAGATCGACGCTGTCACTTGGTACCTGCGAGAACGTTTCTGTGGCGCGGTTAAAACGGTTCAGCACCTGCGGATTGTTCAGAGTACCGATCCAGAGGGTCTTACCTGAGTCTTCCGCGATGGTGACGATGAAATTATCATTCAGAGTTGTTGAGTCGGCTGGAGAATGTTTAAATACAGTGAAGTCGTATCCGTCGAACCTGTTCAGCCCATCTTGTGTACCAAACCACATGAACCCCCGGCTGTCCTGCAGGATGGAAACCACACTCCCCTGTGACAGTCCCTGATTCACCGTGAGGTGACGAAACATCACCGTCTCTTCGGAGTGGCTGGAATGCGGAAGAAGAAGGGCAGTGACGCAGAAAACGAGCTCTGCGATCCACCGATTTCCCTTCGATGTCGTGGCTACAATAGTCACTTCTTTGTGAAGTTGATTGCGTGTGAGGTTCATTCGAACAGTGCTGCGGATACATCATGGTATGAACAAGCTACCACAAGTTCAAGGCTTGCGGTAGCTTGGGAACTCAGATAGGATTTTTGGGGTATCCTATTTCAAGAAAAGCATCTTGCTTGTTTTCACAAAATCCCCGGCCTGGATCCGGTAGAAGTAAACGCCGGATGCGACAGCAGTCCCGTTTCCGTTTCTTCCGTCCCACTGGATTTCGTGGTAGCCTGCATCCTGCTCTCCTTCCACAAGACGCGCTACCTGCTGTCCGAGCAAATTGTGAATGGTCAACTTCACGTTACTCTGCCTTGGCAATCCATAGCGAATCTGTGTGGTCGGATTGAACGGGTTTGGGTAGTTCTGGTACAGAATGAACGTTGCGGGAATAATGTCCGACGTGCCGGCAGTCCCTTGTCTGAACAGGCCGGTGAACAAGGGTAAGATACCGTTGAAGGCGGATTTGAGTGACACCATCACCTTTTTTCCCACAACAACGTTCTTCGCTACAAACGCACCCGTTGCACGTGTTTCTTGATTCAACACAATCGATCCATTCTTTGCGAAGATATTCGCATTGATAACGGACTTCGGGCTAATCAGCACCGAAGACGCGAATCTGCTTTGCTGATCGGTAGACCCAACATAGAGGATAATGTCCTTGGCCGTTACCGTGGTCCCCGGCCAGGGTCCTATGACCGCATTGTTGTCAGCCATGACGCCGCCGAGGATCCTCACGTCGGAGAATGTACTGAAGTAGATCTTTGAATCACTCTTCAACCACATATCTCGAACATGGTAGACACCGCCAGTCAACTTCAGACTTGAATGCGGGGAGAGAATAATATCGCGATACCTTCCGGGAGCCAGTTCTATGGTGGTTCCATTGTTAGGCACGTTCACGTCCGCTGCGGCATCCGTTCTGGGCTGACCATACTGGAAACCCGGCATGAAGACAAGCGGGAATTGGTTCAGTCCCTGGTGTGGCGTGCCCGCGATGGTTCCCGTGAGTGTATTGAAGTAAGCGTCGCCCGCGACCGTCGCATTGGAAGCAACACCAATTGTGTTGGCGGCGAGAATGGACGAGTCTCGGATATTGACCAACGATCCAATAGACAATTGAGGATTCGGATCGGTCAATCGATTATTCACAACAACATGTCCCGAGAGAACCTTGGATGAATCCTGGAAGGTCACACCGTTTGTCGCAAGAATAACTATCGGTGAAGTCGCTCCTGATGGGGCCACGTAGAACGACTGCTGACTTTCCCGTGGGAATGTTGCACCAAGCACCAACGGATTAGGCACCTCCGCGTGAACATTGAAGTCGTACGTCCCCGGAAAATCTGTGTTGGTGTATGTCCCGACGTACACACCATCTCCTTGATGCACAAGTTGAAGGGCCGGTAGCTCCGGTGTCGTTCCACCGGGGAGTGTGATCTGCGCATTGACAACGGCATCAGTAATCGGCTCACCCGATGCTGACTGCAGGACGGAATGCTCGCCACCCGGCGTTCCACCACCTTTCGTAAGGACGGCAGTGATTGTCACCGTATCTCCCGGAAGGTAAGAGGACTGAGCGAGAAGAACATCCATTCTCACATTTGCATCAGCGATAAGGTTGAAGAGGAGCTTTTCTCCATTGGGTGTCCCCGAATTATCACCTTCCAAATGCGACCACCAAATGCCGGGAGGAGGACCGGGAATGATATAGTAAGCGAACGTTGGACCCTCGATATATTTCCCGCCAGGAAATATTGTTCCAACATTGGCTGGCGAAATAATGTAATCCGGCAGTGAATCTCCGGGTATGAGGGGAGGCTGCCCATTGATACCAGGTGGATTGAATCCCGGACGAACTAGGAACAAAACGAACCTGCTCCCTTGCCAGTTTGTAGCGGGGAGGATGGATGTCGTCCCTGGGTCAATGGCACCCTGCCAGTTGGTTGCGCCTTGCCAGTTGGTTGCGCCTTGCCAGTTGGTTGCGCCCTGCCAGTTGGTTGCACCTTGCCAGTTGGTTGCGCCTTGCCAGTTGGTTGCGTCGGCCACTGCTGTACCGGCAACAACGAGCTGAAGACCCGTCAATTGATTCCAGACCGTCTTGAGTGCCTGGCTGATTGTTGTTACGTCGATAAGGAAGTATGTTCCCCCGGTCATGTCCGCCATCTTGCTGTTCAGATCCTGCCCCGCACTTCCAGGGAATCCCA
>CAYPVN010000026.1:11156-16050 GCA_964414155.1 uncultured Chitinophagales bacterium | reverse complement strand
ATGCCTCAAATGAGGCAGCCGTGGAATTGTTCTTGAACGAACACATTCCATTCTCAGCGATTCCAAATCTTGTTGAGGAGGCCCTCGGCTGGCACACGCCTCTTCAAGACATAACTGTGGAAGATGTTGTTCGTACAGACAGGGAAACTCGTGAGTTCGTCCGACAACATTCTCTGACACTACAGTAGGCAGAAAGTATCTCAATGCAATTCCTCGAAACAATATTCTATTTCATCGTTACGCTTGGCGTGCTTGTGTTTGCCCATGAGCTCGGGCATTTCCTCGCAGCGAAGCTGTGCGGTATGCGTGTGGATCGCTTCTCAATTGGATTTCCTCCGCGTGCGTTTGGAAAACAGATAGGCGAGACGGATTACTGTGTGTCCTGGATTCCGGTCGGCGGATACGTCAAGATTGCCGGTATGATTGATGAGAGCTTCGACACAGAGTACCTCTCCAAGTCTCCCGAGCCATGGGAGTACCGATCAAAGCCGATCTGGCAACGAATGATCGTGATCTCCGCGGGCGTCATCATGAACTTGCTCCTAGCGGTTGCCATTTTCTGGGGTATCAACTACGTGCATGGAAAGAGCGTTCGGGAAACAATCGACATTGGATATGTGATCGATGGCAGCGAGGCTGCCCGTGGTGGCCTATGTGTGGGTGACAAGATCGCGCAGATCAACGGTACGCCTGTTTCGCACTGGGATCAGATCCTGAACCTTGTGTACCTCAAGAATATGGGGAGCGACATAACGTTTACGGTTCTCCGGGATGGTCGTGAGCTTCAATTGTTCTTTCCGCGAACATCGATTCCGGAGCCGACAGATAGATCGTTTGAGGCCACGTTTGGAATCATTCCCAGCCATATGGAAATCACTATTGGCACTGTGGAACCGGGAAAGCCAGCCGATAAGCTTGGACTCAAGCCGCGCGATGTCATCCTCTCTCTGAACGGCACTCTTGTGACGTATAACGATCAGCAGGTAAAGGATATCGTCCAATCAAATGCCGGTAAACCGCTTATGATCGAGTGGAAGCGCGGTGAGCAAATCATGAGTGGCACAACTACACCCACAGAGGATGGTAGAATTGGGATCTCTTTCGGACTTGTCTACACGGGTCCGGTGACGAGGATACAGTATTCTCTTCTTGAAGCCTTCCCGGAAGGAATGAAAGACATCGTTAATTACACGAGGCTCTCTGTTCAGCAAATCTGGCAGATCGTTACTGGCAAGCGACCTTTTGCCGAATCTGTAAGCGGGCCCGTTAAGATTGCGCAGCTTGCCACCCAAACTGCTGAGCTTGGTGTTGTAACCTATCTCGGCTTTATGGCGCTGCTGAGTATCAGCTTGGCTATCTTGAATATCCTCCCGTTCCCAGCTCTTGACGGCGGTCATCTGCTTTTTCTTGTCTACGAGGGCATTTTCCGCCGAGAAATCCCTGCAAAGATCAAGATGGGCTTGCAAAAAGCTGGATTTGTACTGCTTCTCGCCTTCATGGCCTTTGTTGTATACAACGATATCATCAACTATTAAGTCCCTACTGTAATCCCTTTTCTTTCAAAGGGATCTCCTCGTTTTCGACCTCAATAAGTTTGTGATACAGGCCTCATCATGCATCGCTTTGTTTGCAATAGTGCTCGCTATTTCTTATACTTTGGCGTGAACAGGTGCCAATGAAGATGGACGCGCACATGTTCAAACACTTTAAAGGGGGAAAAATACGATGAGACCTTCTCTGCAACTATCCAAAGGAACAGCAGGCCTAATCCTCCTCTTGCTATTAGCTTTTTGTAGCATTTCGGCGAAAACTTCCGCCCAACAAATTTCGATTCGATCTATTGTCGCTCCGGTGAGCACACTCTCGTACGGCGATATCAATTTCGTGAATTCTTCAACGCCAAAGTGGCTTTTCACCATTAGCATCGATATTCTTCCGCCTACAACAGTTACAGCGGTCATGACAATGACGCTCGATGTCTCTCTTGCAACAGGCGAGTACTATCCGCGGGCGACGGAACTCATTACAAAGCCTTTTGAAATCAACTCATCCCGCTCAGTTACGAATCTTGATATCGGGCGGGGGAAGCCCGTTGAGGATCAGACATTCACACTGGATGAAACTGCAAAGAGACGTATCCAAGATATTGCCTTATCCAGCGGTTCGATGCCGGCGGGAAGATATGACTTTCATGTGGAGGTCAACGCAGAAGGTAATGTTGGGACCGATAACTTTTCGATCATCCTTTCGAACCCTGCAACCGTTGAACTGTTAGCACCTGCTGACAAAGATCCTTTTGTTAATGAGTTTCCGCTGTTCCAGTGGCGGGGGGACGCTCCACGATGGAGTGTTGCGGTGTACGAACTCCTCCCCGGACAAACCAGTTTGGAGGAGGCAATTTCAGGCGTTCCACATCTTCCACTCACGACCACAGGCGCGCAAGTGTTTCAATACCCGCTTGGTGGTGTAAGGCCGCTCCAGCCGGGTCATGTATATGTGTGGTTTGTACAAGGACATGTGGCAGCAACCGGTGGAACGGAACACATTTTTAGAAGTGAGTTGCGATCGTTCACGGTTGTCTCGGCGAGGCTCACCACATCCGATTTGTTGGATCAGCTTGAACAGGCCTTGGGCCCGAAGTATCGCGGCTTGTTTGATCAGATTCGTGCAGAGGGACTCACTCCCTCCAACGCCGTTCGTCTCAATGGATCCCCCATATCAACGACAGATTTGCTCAGGTTATTGAATCAGCTGAGAAGCAACCCTGATGCAGCATCTGTCACGCTTGAGTAGCATGATCTTATAGAGAGGGGGCTTCCATGAAATCACAACTAAAAACTCTTGCAATACTCATGGCAATTACCGGGACCTGCGTTCCGGTTGCTGCCATTGCTTTTCCGCCGGCTGAATCACCCGTCGCTTTGGTAAGCAAGGTAGTGTTGGATGTTACACGCAAGGAAGCCTTTAAGGACTGGCAAATTGCAAGACGGGGAGAAACACTCTCGTCGGGTGACAGGGTGAAGACAGGAGAGAAGTCAGTCGCCGTCATCAAATTCAAAGACAACAGCATGGTCCGGGTTCGCGAGCTATCGGAACTTACGGTTACAGGAACCACCAATGGTTCATCATTCTCGAAATCTGTCAACGTGGAAAGCGGCGTTGTCGGATTCAATATTAAGAAGCAGCGCTCTGATGAAGAATTCCGGTTTACGTCGCCAACCTCTGTCGCTTCGATCCGCGGCACGAGTGGAAAGTTCGTCTCGGGTGGTTTCTCCGACACACTCACGATAATTGAGGGTGCGGTACTCATGACGAACTCGGCCTCATTCGAGTTTGTGGAGGTGCGGGCCGGGTATACCGGAATATCGAACTCCAATGGGACAATCTCAACACGACCGGCGACACAGGAAGAGTTGACCACGGCCAGCAATGCAGCCAGAGTCTCCGACCAGGAGAACAAACTTGAGATCGAGCTTCGGGACAACCAGGGAAACAGAAAAGAACTAAAGATTGAAATCAAGGAATGATCGTTTGAATAAAGAGATGATTGTTCCTCTCAACAAATTTGCTTCCTAACATAAGAGCCCTATGGAGAAGTCGCTTCATAGGGCTTTTTTGTAGGTCTCACAACGAGAAGGATAACTCTCCCTGCCCTGTATGAACATTTCAAAGAACCGCCACGCCCGCTGGGTTTCCATTACACTCGTGGTCACTTTTGTTTCTCTCTCTCTATCCCATTTCTTATCCACCGCCCATGCTCAGGTTTCCACAAGGATCTCTTCAGTTGAACCAACGGAGATTGTCCAGAACACGCCATTGAAGATACAGACTCAGTTGTTGGGAGCAGAATCAATAGTCAATGTATTTTTCTTGTACAGACCTTTTGCCGTCAACGAGTGGACAAAGTTGGAAATGGATGTCGTCGGGAATACGGCAACGGCAAACATTCCAGCGAGAGATGTTTTGCCTCCATTCATAGAATACTACCTCGTCCTCGTTGATCGCGCGGGGACACTCGAGACATACCCGTTGAGCGAAAGCACTGACCCGCTTTCCACACCTCCGGGCAAAACGCTGCAGATCAGGGTACATGCCCAAGGGGACGTCGAGACGCAGGTGATGTTCTTGAGTCCCGAGCCATTCTCGACCGTCCTCCCTGAGGAACTCTTGATTTCTGTCTCGCTCTTTCGTGTTGATACCGTTGTTGACAGACGGGCGACACACCTGTTCCTCGATGCGAAAGACATTACAGCGGAGGCGGTGTTCAGTGGCGATATTGTTGTGTATGCCCCGGACGATGGCGTCACTTCGCTTATTCCGGGAACTCACAGAGTCACGGTGGGACTCTTCGACCGCGAGGGTGAGTTGCACGGTGAATCGGGCTTTACCTTCACTATTTCGACATCGGAAGAACTTGATCAGCCAGCACGGCCACCGTTTACCTATAGGATCGGAATGCAACTGGAATCGCGCAACGAGAGGATTAACAATTCAGGCACGTGGTACAATCGCGGCAACCTGCAATTCAGCGGTAAGCGGGGTGACTGGCAATTCCTGTCAAGGGTCTTTGTGACATCTGACGAGAAGAGAGATCGTCAGCCGCAGAACCGTTACTCTCTCGGAGTTGAATCGCCCTGGATCAAGGCAACATACGGCGATGTGTATCCTTCATTCCCAGATCTCATTCTCAGCGGCAAACGGGTCCGCGGGTTTTCTTCATCACTCAAGCTTGATTTCTTTAATGTCGATCTCACCCTGGGAAAGACAACGCGTGATGTCGAGGGAGCATTGTTGAAGGTTATCCGTGCAGACACTCTTTCCCGTGAACAGGAACGCGATTCAAATGCTGCTTACGGTAAAATCAACGATCAGACATGGGGAAAATTCAGTTACG
>CAYPVN010000026.1:0-11056 GCA_964414155.1 uncultured Chitinophagales bacterium | reverse complement strand
TCAAATGCTGCTTACGGTAAAATCAACGATCAGACATGGGGAAAATTCAGTTACGGAACTTTCGCGCGTAACCTTTTCGCCATACGGCCCAGTTTTGGATCGGGACGAACATGGCAACTGGGTTTCACCTGGTTGAAATCAAAAGATGATGTTGGCTCTATTCAATACGGTGTTCGTCCACAGGAAAACTTTGTCGTCGGATCGGATTTCTTTGCCCGGTTTGATAACAACCGTATCGAGATCGGCGGGCAGGGCGCATTCAGCGCGTTCAACAGCGATATTGCCGGGGGAACATTTACTGATGAGAAGATCGACGGCCTGTTCGAAGACGAACAGAAACGGAAAGATGCCCGCGACGTCCGAAACTTTCTCCAAAACATCATCACTGTCAATGAAAATCTAACTCCGCTCTCTTTCAAGAAACTCTCCACGATTGCGTATGAGGGGTTCCTCGGCTTGAACTATTTCGATCAGGCAGTCCGGTTTACATACATCTATCGGGGGAATAACTATCATTCGTTCGGCCAGACATTCCTTAGAAAGGATGTTCAGGGATTCAATATCGTCGACAGGCTGCGTCTCGTCAATAACCTCTTGTTTGCCACGATTGGATATGAACGTCTGAAGGATAACACGAGTGATACGAAAGTTGCAACGACGACATATTCCAATTTCAACATAGCTCTTGGTTATTCGCCGCTATCAAGCGCCCAAACCTTCACGGTCGGATACACCCGCTTTGCCAACAGCAATACCTTGCCACTGGATTCGCTTGCGGCGGTTGATGATGAAACCAACCGCTTCTTTGTGCAGTCCACGTTTGATTTTGAAGCGGGGGCGCGTCATTCTCTGTCGGTGAATGTCTCCGCCTCCGACCGGGACGACAAGTCGCAGCGCAGGATCGATGTGAAGAGCACTACCATTGCAATGGGAGTGGGTTCTCAGTATTCCATCCCACTCCGCACGAGCGTGGACATGGCAATCAATCTCAATAAGTTTCCTGCCGGCGTAACTGGCACACAGCAGGAGTTAAATTACACCTCCGTTTCTTTGAACGGCAGGTACAGCGTGAAGAAAGAAACGGTTGTTTTCATGGCGACTCTCACACCGACGTTTGGCGGCTTCAGGCGCACCGTGGTCGATCTCGGAACCCAATGGTACACGATGCCAACAATGAGTTTACTCTTGCAGTTCACCTATTTCAACAACCAGAGCCCGTTCAACGATACGATCTGGAGTCTCCGCTATCAGTACGATTTGTAATCTGCGGAGGTAGCGCTTGGCCGGCAAACGATCCGCATCAGCGGAAAGGAAATGGACAACAAAGATCGGGCTAGCGGTTGCTGTTGCCCTTGCGACCGTTGTCCTGACGCAGGAAGATATTCTCAAGCTTGGAATCATCCAACGACTCGAGCTTGCGTCCATCGACTACCGGTTTGAATCCCGCGGAACAAACCCCTCGATAGCCAACTCCGGCAATGTGGTCATCGTCGAGATCTCAGACGAGTCGTTCAAGTCTCTTCATGATCGGTGGCCGTGGCCGCGCTCCTATTATGCACACCTCGTTCGAAACCTGAAAGCCGCCGGCGCAAAGGCCGTTGGCATCGACCTTATCTTCAGTGGAAGTGATGTGTACTCACCAAGCAATGATGACGATCTTCGCGCTGCAATTCGCGAAACGGGAATTGTTGTCCTTGCCGGAAAGATGGAGGTCGTGAACGAACTTTACAGTTACACGTCACAGTCCGAAAACTATGGAAATATTTTCTTTGGCGTTGACAGCTCCCTTGGTCTTGTCAATGTGCGGAATGACGATGATGGGGTGTATCGTCGGTACAGTCCCTATTTTGCCACGTCAACTGGGCGGCACATCCCGACATTGGGCTTTGCCGTCTTGAATAAGTTCTTCGATTACCCCCCACTCACCACACCCGCGAACTCTGATGACGCTTTTGTGTACGGCACGCTGAATATACCAAAGTACGATCAAGGAAACCTGCTGATAAATTTCTACGGGCCGAACGGGACGTTCCAACACATCAAGTTCGTTGATGTTATTGACGATCAGTCACTGATAACGCGGGAAGAGCAGGAAACCAGAACACAAATCAACACGTTCAGCGATCCGGAGTACGGCTACCTTCACGATGGCACGTTCAAGGATAAGGTCGTTCTGGTCGGTTCAACGGTCCCGGAAGAGCATGATCTCTTCCCGGTAGCGATGGCCCGTCGGGAGCAGGCCGGGGATAATCAAATGTACGGCGTGGAAATTCACGCCAACGTAATCGAGAGCGTTCTTCACGATAATTTCATTCAAAAGCAATCTGCGCTGACAGAAATCCTGGGCATTTTCTTTTTTGCCATTGCAACGTTCCTCGTAACATCGCTACTGCGTAGCGCCAAGACCTCGCGGCATTATATTATCGAATTGAACGGGTTTCTCTTTACGCTCGCCGAGCTTTTGCTTATCGCCTTTGCAGCGATCTATCTTTTCAAAAATTACCACTATCTCGTTACTGTCATCAGTCCCCTGGTTGCTGTTGTCGGGGGATACTTTGCAAGCACAGCATACCACTTCGTTTCAGAGCGAAAGCAGCGGTTGCTACTGAAGACCATGTTCAGCACGTATCTCGATCCTGCCGTTGTCGAGGAATTGATCCTGAACCCCGAGAAGCTCAGACTCGGCGGCGAACGGACAGAGCTCACCGTGTTGTTCAGCGATATCGAAGGCTTCACGACTATTTCAGAGGGCATGTCTCCGGAACAGCTCGTTGGTGTGTTGAATGAATATCTGAGTACGATGTCTGATATCATTTTCACAAATCGAGGGACACTGGATAAGTATGAGGGGGACTCGGTTATGGCGTTTTGGGGGGCGCCGATCCCCCAGAAGGATCACGCGCTTCGGGCGTGCATGAGCGCGCTTCAAATGCAGGAGGCTCTCTCAGCAATCCGCTCGACGTGGGCGCAACAGCAGAAACCGCTCATCAAAATTCGTATTGGGATTAACACCGGGGAAATGGTAGTGGGAAATATGGGCGGGGCGGGAAAATTCAATTATACCGTCATCGGTGACAGCGTGAACCTGGCGTCTCGGCTTGAAGGGGCGAACAAAGTTTATGGCACGGGAATCATGGTAAGCGAGCGGACCTTCGATCTTGTGAAACACCAGATTATCGGCCGCGAACTGGATCTCCTCATGGTCACCGGGCGCATCGAGCCCGTGAAAACATATGAACTCGTCACAATGAAGGGCGGGAACGACGACGAGCAATGGACACCCTTCTTAGAAACATATGCTGAAGCCCTGCAATGCTATCGGACACGACGATGGAAAGATGCAAAGAAGAAGTTCCAGGAGGCACTACGAATCCGCCGCGACGATCATCCTTCACACTTGTACATTCAACGCGTAACCGCTTTTGAAACCAATCCTCCTCCTGAGAATTGGAACGGCGTCTTCGTCATGACGTCCAAATAGTTATTGGCGCAACCCTCTCAAGAAACTCTGCTGCGCGGAGAAAACCTCCATGGTTGACACACGTCTCTGCTTGCCGGAGGTGAGAGCGACAACTTCGAACACTCTCTCTCCCGCCGGAATGAGAACCACTCTTACCGTATCATTGGAAAAGGGTTTGAAAACTGTATATGAGCAGGAGTTTGGCCCGTCGACAGGAAGTGTCTCCGGTGGATCAATCAGTGTTGCAGATCCGTCAGAGCCGGACAACGAAAGCGAGAGACTCGCCAAACGTATAAGTCCCTCGCGTTTGATAGCCTGACGTGTTTCTGTGTCAATAACTATTTCACTGACAGAAATCGTCGCCGCGTAATCATTCTTCACCAACCAGATTTCTGTAGCAACCGATTGGGAGTCGCTCGTTGCGTCGAACCATCCTACCGGTACTTTGTAGTGGAGTAATCCGGCTCGAGAAACCGTGTAAGAGGATTGTAGCGGGATTTCAGCAAAGCGGGGAGCTCCTGCACATCCGAAGAGACTAAGAGCAGCGATCAGCAGAAGCGCCGTGGCACGGATGGAGGAACAGGAAAAAATCAATACTCGCCGACGCGTTTGTACTGTTCAGACTCGAGTGTGAGTGTCAGTGAGATACGGTGCGTGTTGCCAAGTTGATCCTTGGCGGCGAACTTGGCAAATGTGTAATCAATGTTGAGTTTCGGCAGCTGTACCCCGGCTCCGAATGTCATTTGCTTCACATCGCTGTAGCCGACTCGGAAAGCAATTAAATTTTTGAATTGATATTCCATGCCCGTATGTAAATCAAAACTGACCGGGCCGAGGTTAACCGTTGATGCGTAGCGCCGGTTTTCGAACCTGATGTCGAAATCCACCGCGGGCGCAAACCTTCCGCCCCATGCCTCGATGAAATACGCTGATCCCACTTTCACGTTCGGCGAAATGAGTTCGTTCGTCCCTGTATTCCAAGCCATGAGTGTGGTGGTGACATCCTGGATATTCGCGCCGAGCACGAGGTTATCAAATGGCGTGTACCACACGCCGACGTCAAAACCGATACCCGTTGCGGAGTTGTCACCAAGTTCCCGGCGAATAATTTTCACGTTCGCACCGTAGGAGAAATCATCAGACTGCTTTTTCGAGTAGGTCAGATAGAAAGCCCAGTCGGAAGCGTTGAAGTAGGTAACGCGATCCGGGTCGATACGGCTGAACACACCGTCGATGAAGACTCCGGCATTCCGCGTGTCGGGAATATCATCAACACCGAGACGGATTACGCTGAGGCCCCAGCTTGCATTGGAGCCCACGGGCAAAGCAACAGCTCCGTAGTCATAGTTAACGAGACTGCCGAATTGCTCGTCGTGCATCAAGGTGACCTGTGGATAGTTGATATGGGAAAGACCGGCGGGGTTCCAATATCCTGCGGTGACGTCGTTTGCCAGCGCAACGAACGCTCCGCCCATTCCCAATGCGCGACCGCCCACTCCAAGAGACATGAATTCACCACCGTATTTCGCGATACCCGTACCCGCGATTGCACCGGAAAATGGAATGATCGCCGCTGCAAGTACCAACCATCCTCTCTTCATCACTCACCTCTCAATACTTGTTCCCACATCCTGAAAAGCCTCGAACAAAAATCAGGAAATCACACGTGAAAGTCAAGACGTTGTTTCACTGCTGTGACTTACTGTGCTGCACTGAGCTTCAATCCCATAAACCCCGCTGCTATTCCAACGGTTCAGCGCCCAATTCTTTGATCAGCGCCTTGATCACGGGATGCTCTTCCTCCCTGGGGTTCTCGGATTGCGGGAGCGTCCCAGACTTAGGGGCCGCAGTTTTCTGATAACCGTCGCTTGTTTCGACCTCCAGCCTCATCCGAGTGTTGAACACTTTCTGAAGGATTTCGCTGAGCAGTACCTTGTTCCGTGTGATAGAGGATGCCTGAAAATCGTTTCCGCAACCGATGCGCATCGTTCCGTTGCTCGCGCTGAGGAGCGTGGCGGACTCCATCACCGACCCAAGCGAAATCCGTTGATTGCGCACTTCCTTGATGAACTCAGGCCAGCGGGTGCGCATCTCGTCCTCAGAGAAAGCGGGCATCGTTTCCACAGCCGAGGGAGCACTGCTCGCCGGGACTGGAAGTTTAGGATTGGGTGGAGGTGGGGTGAAGGTTTTCGTTCTTCCACCATTAGGCGGTGGCGTAAGAATTGGCTGGGCTACGCGCTGCGGGCTTCCAGAAAAGTTGCCTTCATGAAGTTTTTTTTTCAGCGCATCGATTTGTTGGACAAGCTCGCTGACTTCCATTGCTCCGGGAAGTGTGACCATCTGGATGATGTCCGCCTCAAGCTTGAATCGCGGCTGGGTGCTCCAGCGGATCGCAGACTCCGTTCCGTTGACAAGCCGCTGTAATCGAAGAAGGTCGATGATGGAAAACGACTTCGCTTCCTCTGCATACCGTTTCTTCAGGACATCCGAAGCCTCGATGAGTGCCGTGGACTCGGTTGTCTTTGCGATCAGAATGTTCCGGAAGTGCTCATTCAGACCGGTGAGAAACTCTTTGATGTCATAGCCGCGGCGGTTAATCTCCTCCACCAATTCCAGTCCCCCCTTTGCATTCCTTGCTTTGATGAGATCGGTGCAGCGGAAGAACATCTCCTGATCGACAATGTTCAACGCTTGCAGGATCTGCTCGTGTGTGATGGACGTGCCGCACAACGAGACGACCTGGTCGAACATGCTCTGCGAGTCACGAAGCGATCCGTCACCCTTCTTTGCAACAAGGAGCAGAGAATCATCATCGATTTCTACCTTCTCCTGATGCGCAATTGCCTTGAGGTTCGCGATGATTTCATCGATCGCAATCCGGCGGAAGTCAAACCTCTGGCATCGTGATAGAATTGTAGCAGGGACCTTATGGAGTTCGGTTGTGGCAAAGATGAAGAGGACGTGTGACGGAGGCTCCTCAAGCGTTTTCAAGAGGGCGTTGAACGCCTCCTTCGTCAGCATATGCACTTCATCAATGATGTAGACTTTGTACTTTCCCTTTGCCGGGGCATACCGCACGGATTCACGGAGGTTGCGAATCTCATCCACGCCCCTGTTTGACGCGCCGTCGATTTCCAGCACATCAAAGCTCCTGCCGTCGGTTATTTCCCTGCAGATTTCACATTCGTTATCCGGGTTATTTTCCCGCGGGCTCAGGCAGTTGACAACCTTGGCAAGGAGACGCGCTGTCGTGGTTTTTCCCACGCCTCTCGGACCGCCGAAGAGATAGGCGTGCGCCAACCGATTTGTGGCGATCGCATTGCGCAAGGTTACCGTTACATGGCCCTGTCCAACCACGTCCTCAAACTTCATCGGTCGCCATTTCCTGGCGGTAACAAGATACTCGCTCATCGCTTCGCTTTGCTCTTGGTGTGTTTGCCTGGTGACCTCCGCAAAAATACGTGTTGCAGAGCATCTTCAATCTTACTGATCGGGATAAGTGTCAGCCCCTCCTTTACTCTGTCCGCAATTTCCGGTAGATCCTTCACATTCTCCTGAGGAATCAGTACCCTTGTGATGCCACTGCGCTGTGCGGCAAGCAGCTTCTCATTCAAACCGCCGATGCTGAGCACGTCTCCGCGTAAAGTGATCTCGCCCGTCATCGCAGTGTCGCTACGCGCAGGCCTGCCGCTCACAGCGGAATAAATTGCCATGGCCATGGTAATGCCGGCAGAAGGCCCGTCCTTTGGGATTGCTCCCTCCGGAAGATGGATGTGTATTTCCTTTTTCCTGTAAAATGCTTCCGGCAAGTCCAGCTCTTTTGCCTTCGAGCGAAGATAGCTCAAAGCCGCTTGCGCAGACTCCTTCATGACGTCACCGAGCTGACCTGTGAGCGTAAGCTTCTCCTGTCCGTCCATGATGGTTACGTCGACGTTGAGAATCTCTCCACCGACGCTTGTCCACGCAAGGCCGGTTATCGAACCGACACGGTTTGCCTGCGCCCGCAACCTGTTTCGGAATTTTGGAACGCCCAGATATTGCTCGACCTTGGGAGGATCCACGACAAAAGCCTTCGCCGATTTTTTCTTCTCCCCATTGTTTTGATGACCCATGACGATATCCTTGGCAACCTTCCTGCAGATCGAGGCAATTTCGCGTTCAAGATTTCGGACTCCGGCCTCGCGCGTGTATTCGTTAATGATCTTGTTGATGGCCGCGTCGGTAATCTCAATGTTCCGCTTTGCGAGTCCATGTTCTTGCAATTGTTTCAGGATGATATGGCGTCGCGCAATCTCACGCTTGTCGTGATGCAGATAACCGGGAAGTTCGATCACTTCCATCCGGTCCTGAAGCGGAAGTGGAATTCCAAAGCGCACGTTTGCCGTGGTAATAAACATCACATGGGAAAGATCGTAGTCAACATCAAGGTAGTGATCATTGAAGGTGCAATTTTGTTCAGGGTCGAGCACTTCCAATAATGCAGCAGATGGATCGCCGCGGAAATCCATGCTCATCTTATCCACTTCGTCCAGCAGCATCACGGGGTTGATCACACCGGCGCGTTTCATCGATTGTAGGATTTTCCCCGGCATCGAACCGATGTACGTCCTGCGATGGCCGCGTATTTCCGCCTCATCGCGAACGCCGCCAAGCGAAATGCGTACGAGTTTTCTCCCCAGCGCGCGGGCAATCGACTTCGCAAGCGATGTTTTGCCAACACCGGGAGGTCCCACGAAACAGAGTATCTGACCCTTCATCTCCCGCACAAGATTGAGAACAGCAATATGCTCGAGTATTCTCTCCTTCGGCTTATCCAATCCAAAATGATCCTCATCCAGAATCCTCTTGACGCGCTCGATATTGAGATTATCCTTCGTCCTCTTATTCCACGGAAGATTGACCAGCCAGTCCAAATAACCCCTGATAACGGCTGACTCCGGAGAAAGCGCTGGGGTCTTTTTAAACTTATTGAACTCTTCAAGGGCCTTCTCCTCAACGGCCGATGGCATTTTCGCTTTCTTGATTTCTTCCCGTAGCTTGGCGATCTCGGGTGAAGAGTCCTCATCACCAAGTTCATCCTGCAGAATGCGTATCTGTTCCTGAATAAAAAACTTCCGTTGGGACCTGGCAATGTTATCGTGAACCTTAGAATCGATCTCCTTCTCAATCTTCAGCACATCGTTTTCAGAGTTCAGGATTCTGATCAACTCATGCAATTGCTCACGTGTGCCAGAGAGCTGCAAAATCTTTTGCTTAACGTCTACGCTCTGCAGTATGTTCGACGCGATGTAATAAATCTTCCGCTGGAGGTCCTTTGTATTCTCGAACGCAACAAGAACTTCGCTGGGCACATTCCGGTTGAGGTGGACATACTCCGCAAACAGGCTCGATGTGTGCCGTAGCAGCGCATCCATCTCCGAATCGATTGCCACCGCCTCTTGCTTTATTGCCACTTCAGCCTCAAGGTAGTGCTCATTCGAATGGAACTGCGTAATGGTAGCAGGAACAATTCCATCAACGAGGATCTTCATCAATCCGTTCGGAAGCTTGAGTATCTGGATAATCTTGGCGACCGTCCCGTCGTGGTATACTTCATCCCGACCCGGGTCTTCGATGACAGAATTCTTCTGCGCGGCAAGAAAGATGAACTTCTCATGCTCAAGCGCAGCGTTCACCGCTCGCAAGGAGGATTCCCGACCGACCAGCACAGGAAAGATCATGTATGGAAAAACAACAACATCACGAAGGGGGAGGACGGGAAGCCTTGTCGGTATTGCACCCAGCTGATCGTTATGGTGTGAGGCACCGGTCTGGGTATCCAGCCGCATTGAAGTTATTGCCTATGATGAGGAAAGAAAAAGGTGTCGGGAGGGACACCTTCTGATAACTCTATAGAAAATATATAAAGATAAACTCCGGTTGTCAAGATGGTGTTTTGACGCTGAGGTACGGTAGCGGAAGTGGGTCCGATGCTAGAAGAAAAAGCAGCAACTTACCAGTCGCGATCGCCGGGGTTCTCGACTTCAGTCAGGCATGCGATGAGGTCTTCCTTGCTCATGCGTGCCACAGCTGCACAGAGCGTTCTGCCTTTCGTCCAGAGAACAACAGTGGAACCGTCAGAGTAGCTCTTTGTAAACCATCCGGTACGCTGTAACTCATCCTTGACCTCTTGTGGCAGGCTGATCTTCTCGCCTTTCACGACCTTTTCCCAGCAGGTTTGAGACATGCAGATCATATCTGCATCGAGCTTATACATGACATGAGCGAGCATCATCCCGGAATACTCATTCGATACTCCTCCCACAAGCCGGCAGTCCTTCATCTTCGGAAGGATGACGGGAAAATCCGTTTTGCCGGTAAAGAAGTCCAACAGGTTCTCGGGCACGCTGGAGGCGAGCTGTGGTTTGATGTCTCCTTTCACAACAGAGTTATAGTTGTCAAGCGATTGGATAATGAAGTCGCTGGATTTGGGAGAGGTGACGTTGGGAGATTTCAGAAGGAGGATTACTGCAATGCAGGCGACGCCGAACGCCAGGGCCGGCTTCACGTACGGTCGGTTAAACAATTGCTGCCACCATCGGGTCGTTACTGGAAAGGATGCCCCTTGCTCATTTCCAAGCTCCAAAGCGATACGCTTCATCAGTGCATCCGGCGTGCGCACCATCCTTGCTTTACCCTTGACAACCATCTTCGTAACGAGCTCGCTTTCGTATTCGCACCGGCAGGGAGGGCATTGCCTGCCGTGCTCGAGGAAGGTGGCCATCTCTTCTTGCTGAAGACGATTATCGACAGCCGAACTTACCAGCTCATAATACTCTTTACAATCCACAAACGCCCCGATCAGCTGTTATCAAAAATTCAATGCGTTCGACTTTTGTTAATCCTCTGCAACGTACCCGCGTTTCTTCGCGTAGTCAAGCAACTGTGCCCGAAGAAGTTTTCTCCCCCGGTGTAATCTCGAACGAACCGTCCCCAACGGACAATCAACAAACTCGGCAATTTCCTCATACGTTAATCCCTCAATGTCGCAGAGGATAACCACGGTACGAAAATCATCCGGGAGCGACGCGATTGCTTTTGCAACGTCATCGTCGAGCAGGTTGCTGAATAATATTTCCTGAAGATCATTCGAACCAACCGACTCGCCCCGGATCGAGTTATAGAAATTCTTTACATCGTCATAGTCAACGGTTTCAGGTTCCTTTGTTTCCTTCCTGTACCGGTTGATGTAAGAATTCTTCAAGATTCGGAACAACCATGCGCGGATGTTAGTTCCCTTCTCGTACTTGTCCCAGAAGCGGTATGCTTTCAGGTAGGTTTCCTGCACCAGGTCATCGGCGTCCGCAGGGTTGTACGTCATTCGCAGGGCAAAATTATAGAGCAAATCCTTATGGGGGAGCGCCTCGCGCTCGAATTCGCGCTGCTTCTCATTGTTTTGTGAGATTGCCATCCGGACTGTCTTCCTCTTATCCCCTGAGCCTTGCAGGTAATTGTACTGAAGGTACGATAATCAACGGGGAGTTTCAAGGGGTACGAAACGCCGCAAGTAGGGGGAGGAGTCATCCATTGCTGCGCTCAAGGAGAGTGATACAGCTG
>CAYPVN010000025.1:10406-16958 GCA_964414155.1 uncultured Chitinophagales bacterium | reverse complement strand
ATGAAGGTGATGGTAACTGGTCGTTTGACAGTTTACGAGGTGAGGGGAAACTACCAAATTGAGGTCGGGAGCATAAGGCCGCTCGGAGTTGGGGAGCTTCAGATGGCTTTCGAGTATTTAAAACGAAAGCTCGCTGCGGAGGGTTTGTTCGATAGTGAACACAAGAAGCCTCTGCCGGAATTTCCCGAGCGTATCGGTGTTGTTACGTCACCCACGGGGGCAGCGCTGCATGACATCTTAAACGTCCTTCGCAGAAGGTTTCCTGGAATTGAAGTGATTCTGCGGCCCGTGAGGGTGCAAGGCCCTGGTGCATCTGAAGACCTGGCTCGGGCAATTCAAGAATTCAATAAATATGGAAATGTCGATGTTCTGGTTATCGCGAGAGGAGGGGGATCACTCGAGGATCTCTGGGCTTTCAATGAAGAAATTGTTGCGCGCGCAATCTATGCATCAAAGATTCCTACAGTGAGCGCTGTCGGTCATGAAATTGATTACACCATTTCGGATTTCGTCGCTGATCTGAGAGCGCCAACACCATCGGCTGCCGCTGAATTGATTGTCAGGGACCGTGCTGCTCTCCTTGATATTGTTAGAGGAAATTGGTATACTCTGAACGACCGTATGCTCAACACCTTGCGCTACCGCAAAGAAAACATTCTCCATCTCCTCAAGAGTTACTCCTTCAACAGGCCAATTGATCAATTGCGACAGTTCAGCCAGCAGATCGATGAGCTTGAACGAAGTATGGCAGGGAATATCGGTCACATGTTTGAAATGGTGAAAGCACGTACCGCATCGCTGCGCCATCGGATCCAGGCGCTGAACCCGCATCTGGTTCTCAAACGTGGTTACACAATTGTTCAAAAAGATGGGAAGGCTGTTGGCTCAAGCAGAAAGCTGGAGTCACAAGACTCCATTGAGATCAAGTTTCATGATGGTATCGTTCCATCCACAGTAGCGTAACGCGCCGATGACGGGAGCAAAGAAAAATACACCGAAACATACCTTTGAACAATCGCTGCGTAAACTTGAGGAGATTGTCGAGCAATTGGAGCAAGGGGATGTTCCTCTGGAAGACGCCATCAAGAAGTATGAAGAGGGCCTCGCACTCTCGAAAGAGTGTATAGAAAAACTGACACAGGCAGACTTAAAACTGAAGCGACTAAACAAGGACATGCAGGGCAATTTCCGACTTATCGATGAAGAGCCGGAATAATGCGATGGCTCCAAGCTATCACTGGGAACGAAAACCATGAGTGAACAGAGTTATCCGTGTCTTGACCGGGTTAACACGCCGGATGACATCAGGAAATTATCAGTACCGGAGCTGAAAGCCTTATGTGCTGATGTCCGGAATTTCCTTATTGAGCAGATCTCAAAAACCGGTGGCCATCTTGGCGCCGGGCTCGGTGCCGTAGAGCTTGCAGTAGCCCTTCATTACGTATTCGATACTCCCAAGGATAAGCTTGTCTGGGATGTAGGCCATCAGGCGTATCCACATAAGATCCTCACGGGTCGGAAGAATCGTCTCAACACGATTCGTCAATACAAGGGGCTCAGCGGATTCCTCAAGCGAAGTGAGAGTGAATACGATACCTTCGGCGCCGGTCATGCCAGTACTGCGATCTCCGCTGCACTTGGGATGGTAGCTGCGCGCGAACTTACAAGTAACGATTACAAGGTTGTTGCGATCGTCGGTGATGGGGCGATGACCGGAGGAATGGCATATGAGGGGATGAACAACGCGGGCCTCATGAAGAAAGACATGATCGTGGTGTTGAATGACAACAATATGTCAATCGCCCCGAATGTCTGGGCAATCTCCAACTATTTCACACAAATTATTTCCAACCCGTCTTACAACAGGTTCAAGTCGAATGTCTACCAGCTAACCGGCAAGCTCGACGTGTGGGGCGACCGTATACGCAAAGTAGCCGCGCGTGTTGAGGAAGGCATCAAGGTTGTCATTACGCCGGGAATGCTGTTCGAAGCGCTTGGGTTTCGGTACTTTGGCCCCATCAACGGTCACAACGTCGCGCAGCTGGTGCGGATTTTCACCGATGTGAAGAACTACGGTGGACCAATTCTCGTTCATACCGTAACCCAAAAAGGGAAGGGATACAAACCGGCTGAGGCGGATGTACAGCGCCTTCACGGTGTAACACCATTTGACAAGATTACGGGAGTGTCGCCGAAGAAAGCCGACGGTCCGCCCGCGTATACGAAAGTCTTCGGCAAGGCGGTTGTGGAACTTGCAAAACAGAATCCCACAATTGTCGGGATAACGGCTGCAATGCCGGACGGTACCGGACTGGACCAACTGCAGAAGGAAATGCCGGAACGATTTTATGACGTGGGCATAGCTGAACAGCACGGCGTGACGTTTGCAGCAGGTTTGGCTACTCAGGGATGCACGCCAATTGCTGCCATTTATTCAACCTTTCTTCAGCGTGCCTTTGATCAGATCATACATGATGTTGCAATCCAACATCTGCACGTGGTTTTTGTTCTTGACCGGGCGGGACTGGTTGGTGCCGACGGTCCGACACATCATGGCGTTTTCGATCTCTCCTATCTGCGAGCGATTCCTGGAATGGTCATCATGTCGCCAAAGGATGAAAGTGAACTGCGGGATATGTTGTACACTGCCACAGTTTACAAGAAAGGACCGATTGCCTTGAGATATCCGAGGGGGAACGGTCTTGGCGTTCCGTTGAAACAAGGTTTCGACGCACTCCCGATAGGGAAGGGGGAGATAGTTCGTTCAGGCCACGATGTTGCGCTGTTGGCGATTGGAGCGATGGTCGTGAACGCAACGAAGACAGCTGAAATTCTGGAGCGGGAGGGGATTTCATGTGAGGTCCTGAATATGAGGTTCGTGAAACCGATTGACGGTGCATTGCTTGATTATGTCGCTTCACGTTTCAAGAATGTCATGACCCTCGAAGACAATGTGATCACCGGCGGTTTTGGAAGTGCAGTGGCTGAGTATTACGCATCGATGAATATTTCAGGGATTAACCTGAAGATTCACGGCGTTCCTGATAGGTTTATTGATCATGGAGCTCCAGCAGAGTTACAGCAAGAACTGCAACTTGATCCCAAGGGGATTGCCGCGCTCGTGAAAGAATTTGCCAAGCTCACCCCCACAGAGGATCATCATCGAATTGAAGTTGTCGCTGCGAATCTGACCCACCATCACTAAATGGACAAGGTTAAAGTTGGCATCGTTGGTCTCGGGTGGATTGCACAAGTTGTCCATTTGCCTATTCTCCTCAAACTCCATGAAGCAGAAGTTGTAGCCGTCTGCGACAGGGAGAAGAGCCGGGCCCGTCTTGTCGCTGAGAAATTTGGGGTAAAGAGAATTTACACCGATGTCCATTTGATGCTGGAGCAGGAGGACCTTGCCTCAATCATCGTATCAACTTCGACGGACCAGCATAAAGAACCGACTCTTGCAGCCCTGAAGGCAGGGAAGGATGTGCTTGTTGAAAAGCCCATCGCTCGCACGTATGCAGAGGCGGTTGAAATTGCCGAAATGGCGAAGCATACAAAGCGAAAAGTAATGGTTGGAATGAACCACCGCTTCCGACCGGACACGATGATTCTGAAAAGTTTTGTGGAGGGGAAGGAACTCGGTAAAGTGTATTACACAAAGACGGGGTGGTTAAGAAAGAAAAGTACGGACAGCGACTGGATCACGCAGAAGGAGAAATCGGGCGGCGGTGTATTTCTCGATCTGGGCATTGTTCTCCTGGATACCGCACTGTGGATGATGGGCTTTCCTGATGTCCGCAAGGTGAGTGCAACGAATTTCAATCACACAACAAAACAGGTGGAAGACACATCCATCGTCTCCATCACGATGAAGAATGGCTCTCTCGTCAACATCGAAGCAAGCTGGTCGATGTCTCTTTCTGATGATGTGTACTACTGCAACATTTTCGGTACGGCAGGGAGCGCCTCGCTGAACCCGCTTCGCATTAACAAGGAGTTGCATGGCAATCTCGTCAATGTTGCCCCCACGAAGATGGATTCCCCACAGAATCTTTTCAAGCGCTCCTACGAAAACGAGCTGAAACACTTTCTTGGTGCCGTCAACAATGTTCATCCCGTTATCTCGACCGCCGATGAAGCCGTTCAGCGGATGAGAGTTGTTGACGCCATCTATAAGTCTGTGCGAACCGGCAAGGAAGTCGTTCTTTCTTGAGCTAGTTTGTCCCCAAGTCTTTACTGTTGATTCTCTGGGCATATGAGGAACGTGAACCGACGGCATGAGCCGTTCATGATGGAGTGCCTCCGTCTGGCGAGAAAGGGGGAAGGATACGTTAGCCCGAACCCAATGGTCGGTGCTGTACTGGTCAAGGGCGGACGCATCGTTGCACGGGGGTTTCACAGGACATTCGGTGGGTCGCATGCGGAGGTTGAATGCCTTCGCCGATACAAAGGCAGTCTTGCGGGCGCAACCCTCTACATAAATCTTGAGCCCTGCTCTTACTACGGCAAGACGCCCCCCTGCACCGAATTGCTCATCAAGTCAGGCGTTCGGAAAGTTGTTGTTGCGATGAAAGATCCCAATCCGTTGGTTGCCGGGAAGGGGATTCGAAAACTCAGGAGTGCGGGGGTTCGGGTGGTGGTGGGGATTCTCGAACCAGAAGCGCAACACCTCAACAGGAAATTCACCAAACACATAACAACCGGTCTGCCGTACGTTCATCTCAAAATTGCGCAGACATTGGATGGCAAGATCGGTGTCTCTCGTGGAAAGACGCGAGTGATAAGTTCTAAGTCTTCGCGCAGACTTGTTCATGAATGGCGCAATGGGTATGATGCTATTCTCGTCGGAGCTGGAACGATACGAGCAGACAACCCCATACTCACGGTGAGGATGGCTGTGGGACGCAATCCCGATATTGTTATTCTTGATGGCAGGTTATCAATGTCTCCCAAGGCGCGCATACTCAAACAGAAACGCGGTCGCCGTGTTTTTTTGTGTGTTGATGTGAACGCCGCGAGAAAGCAAAAGCTCAAAATGGAGAGGTTTTCAAGAGGGGGCATTGAAATTCTTTCATTTCGATCCGAGAAAAGCATCCTTCAACTCAAGCACGTACTGAAGGAGTTATATCGGCGTCGCATAGGTTCGATTATGGTTGAAGGAGGGAGCGATGTTTTCACCCAATTTCTTCGGGAAGGGATTGTTGATCTTCTGAGCGTATTTGTCTCACCGTTGGTCATGGGAGAAGGTGTGCCAGCATTCAAACCGCTGAAGCATTCTGAAGTTACCAGACTGGCGCGCAGGACTCAACAGAGGATAGTTCAAACAGTTGGCAAGGACCTTCTTTGCCAAACTTACTTCACGTGAGGATGCGATGTTTACAGGAATCATTGAAGAAGTAGGCACAGTCATATCGAGTGAGAAATCGGGCGGAAGTCTCGTCTTTGCCATTAAGGCGGAGCGGACTGCAAGAGGAGTGAAGATCAACGACAGTGTTTGCGTCAATGGGGTTTGCCAGACGGTTATTGAAAAGGATGAAACCTCGTTCACCGTTCAAGCAGTTGAAGAGACATTGACAAAAACGACCCTGGGTGATCTGAAGAAAGCGTCTCGAGTGAATCTGGAACTTCCGTTACGTATTGGCGACCGCCTCGGTGGTCATTTCGTTCAGGGCCATGTTGATTGCGTTGGAGCCGTTGCTTTGATGGAGAAACGCGAAAGCAGCTGGCTTGTCACCATTCGAATCCCGGAATCTTTCTCGCGGTATGTCGTCCCAATCGGATCAATAGCCATTGACGGTGTCAGTCTTACGGTTGCCTCGCTGAAGGAATTCGACGCCATGGTCTCGATAATCCCCCACACTCTGAACAATACGATATTTGTTGACTATAAAAAGGGTTCACGGGTGAATCTTGAGTTCGATATTATTGGAAAGTACGTCGAGAAACAATTTAACAGGGGAAGCGAGCCGGGCGATAAGAGTTTGTTGTCAGGAGAAAAACTGAAAGAGTGGGGTTACGGGAATTGAGATGAAACCATTCCGGTTGATTTCTCTCCCCAAATTGTGTATTTTGTAGCGATTTACAACCACAAAATAGCGTGAGGCGTACATGTTTGGCTTTTTGATAGGTGTGGAAGTCATCGTCAGCCTATTGCTGATCATTGTTGTTTTGATGCAGTCCAGCAAGGGAGGCGGGCTGGCCGGCACATTTGGAGGCGGCTCTGTAGGGATGGTGTTCGGGGTCCGGCGGACAGCGGATTTTCTCACAAAGGCAACACAGATTCTTGCCGGAACGCTGATTGTCCTGGCACTGGTGATCAATATCTTCTTCCTACCAAGAGCGGGAAGTGTTTCTTCAGAAAGCGTTCTGCAGGGGAGGGGGACAGGTCAACCATCTGCTCCTACACCGCAACTACCACCTACGCAAACACCGACAGAAGTTCCTAGGGGCGGCAACTAGCCAAACTCCCGTTAGAACCATTGCACCCATGGCTCAATTGGTAGAGCAACTGACTCTTAATCAGTGGGTTCCAGGTTCGAGTCCTGGTGGGTGCAC
>CAYPVN010000025.1:5345-10306 GCA_964414155.1 uncultured Chitinophagales bacterium | reverse complement strand
CATCGTCTCATGTCTCACTGTTCTTCCAATAGTCGAGACCCTCTCATGACAACAGATCGCACAACGAAGCCCCATGAAAGCCGGAAGGCCACGCCCCTTCATGCCGCGCAACCGTGGTTGAAAACGTCCGGGTTTCTGCTCGCAAGCTTCCTCATTCTTTTTGTTCTTCTAAGAAATAGCAGCGGGAATGACCGCGGGATTGTCACGGGAAAAGTTACCGATGGCAAGACCCCGATCCCTCAAGCGATTGTGAAAATTGCGGCGACCACCGTCACGGATACAACGGACGAGAAAGGACGTTTCCGGCTTGAGTACGGAAAGGGAACAACCGGAAAACTGATTACTGCATGGAAGGAAGGATACTACAACGGAGGTATCGAGATCAAAGAAGGGAATTCGGATATCGAAATCGTCCTCGAGCTGCTTCCGGAAAAGGACAATCCAGAGTATGAGTGGGTCGATCCTGCACCGAGCTTCGCGCCGAAGAGATACATGCTCGCGCTTCTTGGCAAGGTCAAGAACTGCGGCGACTGCCATTCCTCGATCATTTACGAGCAGTGGCGAAACAACGGTCACGCGCAGGCGGCAACAAATCCCCGGTTCCTCGATCTATACAACGGCACGGATGCCGAAGGAAATAAGGGAGTACAACCCGGATTCCGGCTCGACTATCCGCACTCCATGGGCAACTGCGCAAACTGCCACGCCCCGACAGCGGCGGTGAAGAACGTGATCGGCGTTGACATGAACAAACTTAAAGGAGTGGAGAAACTGGGAGTCTCCTGCGATTTCTGCCACAAAGTAAAGGACGTTCATCTCCGTGAGAATACGAGCATGAACACCGGCGTCATGCACATGGACCTGCGCCGGCCTCCTGAAGGGCACCAGACGTTCTTCGGCCCGTATACGGATGTCCCCAACCCGGATGCATACGCACCGATCCAGTCGAACAGTCTCTTCTGCGCTCCCTGTCATCAAGGTGGGTTCTGGGGTGTGCCCATCTATGAATCATACTCCGAATGGCTGGCGAGTCCATATGCCGCGAAAGGCATTACCTGTCAAAACTGTCACATGCGACCGGACAGCGTAACCACAAACTTCGCGCCCGGCCGGGGTGGATTGGAACGCGATCCGTTGACGATTCCATCGCATTTCGATTTCGGCTCGCGTGATACAGCCTTTCTGGCTTCTTCGGTGAAGATGGAAACAGAGGGCAATGTACTCGACGACACCCTGCGTGTTACAGTGGCAATCACGAACGCTACGGCGGGGCACCACATCCCGACGGATCAGCCGATGCGGAATCTGATTCTGCTTGTCAGGGCGACCAACGCGCGGGGCAAAGATCTGACGTACGCTGGAGGAGGCACGATTCCATATTGGGGTGGCCGGGGAGATCCTGCAGAGGGAAATTATGAAGGGTTGCCTGGAAAAGGGTTTGCAAAGATCCTCCATGAAAGAAATCCGCAGTATGTCTCATCGTCAAAGAGCGAGCTGCAAAAACAGATTTCTCCCTCCCCACAGTGGCGGATAATCAACATCCAACAGGACAACCGGATTCCTGCGCTGGCAACGGATACATCGGTCTACAAATTCCAGGTCCGGAACGAGGATCTTCCCGTCACGCTGAAGACAGAGCTGATCTACCGGCTGACATTCAAGAACTGGGCGACAATGAAAAAATGGGATTTGAAGGACATCATCCTCGCGGGAAACATCTCGACGATACAATAATCCCGGATCACTGCACGACCATACATCGAGTAAAAGACAATGATGACAATTCGAGCAGGAGCAACACTCCATCTCTTTCGGCATCTTCCCATCAACTTGACTGTGTTGCTTGTGATGGCGGGATGCCAGGAAACCAGTCCTCCGCAACCTGGAAGCTACAGGCTCGTTCTTCCGCTTGGACTTGATTCCGCTGCGCAATCTATCCCGGAGGACAACCCTCTGACGGCAGCGAAGATCGAGCTTGGCCGGAAGCTTTTCTTCGATGCCCGGCTTTCGCTGGACGGGACGGTGGCCTGCGCAACCTGCCACAACCCGTCACTTGGCTTTTCCGATGGAAGAGCGCGCGCTATCGGCATCTACGGACAGGGATTCAAACGGGGCGCACCGATGCTGATTAATCGGCTCTTCAGTACCACGCAATTCTGGGACGGGAGAGCAAAAAGCCTGGAGGACCAGGTCCCGCAGCCGATTCAAAACGAATTTGAGATGAGGAACACCCCGGAGAATGTCGAACGAACCCTTCGGGCTGGCGGAGAGTATCGGGAGGAATTTCAGCAGGTTTTTGGAACGGACGTCATTATGGACGGCGTTGCCAAGGCCATTGCCGCGTTTGAACGAACCCTGCTGTCAGGAGATTCCCCGTATGATAAGTTCAAGGCGGGAGATTCATCCGCACTTTCAGAATCAGCACGGCGGGGACTGGTGCTCTTTGAGAGCGACCGGGTGAACTGCATTAGATGCCATTCCGGGTTCAATTTCACAGACGAGAAGTTTCACAACAATGGTGCCGGTCAGAACCAACCGCAACCGGATCTTGGCAGGTTCGAACAAACAAAGAATGACTCGGACCGGGGAGCGTTTAAAACACCAACGTTGCGGGACATGTCACGTACCGCGCCATACATGCACGATGGCAGTTTGAGGACGCTCATGGATGTAATCAACTTCTACAACAAAGGGGGAACCCCGAATCCACATTTGAACCGGCACATGAGACCGTTGAACCTTACAGAGGAACAAAGAGCCGATCTGGTTGCGTTCCTCAGGGCATTGGGCGGAACCAACACGCTTGTCTTTTGACAGAGTGATGAGACCGGACTGCACCCCTTCCCGTCAGAAAGAACAATGACCGAGCCCGACAAGAACAAACGCAGAAGACTTCCCCGCCTCACCGTCCCAGCGACAATGATTCTTGGTTTTTTCCTTGTTGCTCTTGGCATCATCGTTGAGTTTCGGTGTACCGACGCCAAGGACCGTTCGTCGGAGTATGTTCGGGACGGAAACGCAGTGTACGTGAACACGGCACGAGACGTGAAGTATGTCGGTTCTGATCAATGCCGCGATTGTCATCTGGAGATCTCTGAAGCATACATGAAAACAACGACCGCCCGGTCTATGTACAGGCTTGACACATCCAATGTCATCGAGGCCTATCCGCAACGGGAGTCGGTCTACGATTCGGTTCTCGATTTCCATTATGAAATGGTGAGGAAGGGGGACAAGTTTTATCAGCGGGAATACCGCCTCGATTCCCACGGGGAGGTCATTCATGAACGCGTGATGGAAGCTCAGTATGTCATAGGATCCGGTAAGAATCTCCGGATGTACTTCTATGACGAGAACGGAATGTTCTATGAGTTGCCGCTGACGTGGTACGTGCACAAGAACCGGTGGGATTTTAGTCCGGGGTACCGCGAGTTCGGAAACCTTCGCTTCTCACGGTTCGCATCTTCGAAGTGTCTGGCGTGCCATAACGCCCACATGGACGCTTCTCCCGTTGCCAGAGAGAGGTTCCTGAAACCGTATCCGCTCGGGATCGGCTGCGAAGCCTGTCATGGCCCCGGAGAGCTCCATGTAAAACGCGAATTGGGCCAATCAGTGAGCCTTCCCTCCGACGATGCGAAGACCATTGTCAACCCCGCTGATCTCTCGCCCCAGCGGCAGATTGATGTGTGCCAGCAGTGCCATCTGCAGGGAAAAGCGTGGTCCCTGCGTGGGGAAACAAGCTGGTTCGATTTCCGTCCAGGGATGCTTCTGGAAGACCTCTGGTCCGTCTACGCCTACGCTACGGTCCACAAGGAGGAGTTCAAGGTTGCGGACAGCGGGTTCCGTTTCTCACTCAGCCGATGCTACAGAGAGAGCCACGGCGTTACGACCTGCAGAACCTGTCACGATGTACACGGCATGTTTCATGGATCAGCCACAGAGTTTAACCGGCAGAACTGTCAGAAGTGCCATCCGCCGGAAAGCCTCTCGGGACAGGGCTCGAAGTACGTCCACAAGGAGACGGATGACTGCATCTCCTGCCACATGAAGCAGACAGGAACAAAGAACACGCTTCATGGCGTTGTCAACACCGATCACTGGATCCGCGTCGATGCAAACGAGACGACGATCGACTGGACTTCCAACAGAACCCCGCACGAGCTTCAACCACTCCAGTCACTCATGCCGGTTCTGGACGCAAAGGATTCGAGTGCACAGATACGAAAAGGGATCGCGTTTCTCGATTACTACCACAACGAGGACCGGCGAGGGGCATATCTGGATTCCGCGCTAACCTCTCTCACAATAGGCCTGAAAAGCAACAGCAATGACCCCCCGGGATTGCTCGCTGTCGGCGAAACCCAGAGTGAACTCAAGCTCTATGATGAAGCAATAGCCTCGCTCAGAAGGGCCGTCGCGCTTCGTAGCGAATACCCCGAGGCATATCATCAATTAGGCAAGGTGTACCAAGCGAAAGGCAATCCCGATTCAGCGATCCACTTTTATCGCATGGCGGTAAAGTATCGTCCTGGTGACCCCGGCTATCTTGAAGGACTAGGAATGGCCCTTGCGGATGCGGGGCATACCCAAGAAGCCGTTTCGACACTGCTGGAAGCCCTTCGAATCGACAAACAGAATCCCGCGACATTTTCGTATCTGGGAAATCTCTATGCGATTGAGCTTGGAGATCCGGTGAAGGCACTGCCATATTTCAGGGAAACGGTGGTTCTAAATCCTGACGCACCGAATGGTTATATGAACTTCGGCAATACCTGTGCATTGCTCGGAGACTATGAAAACGCCATAAGCGCCTACCGGCGGGAGATCTACTATCATCCGGGGGCTGCGGCCCCCTTCTTTAACCTCGGGAGGACGTACTCCCTGATGGGAAAGGACCGTCTTGCCCGCAGAGCTTTCGAGAGGGCGTCGAGGATTGACTCTACACAGGCTCAGGTCCGGCG
>CAYPVN010000025.1:0-5245 GCA_964414155.1 uncultured Chitinophagales bacterium | reverse complement strand
CATCCTAGGCATTTTTGTTTGATGTAGCGGTGATCCAAGAAAAAGTCACGTATGAACTTATCTCCCGAATCGGAGCTTCTTACCGCCCTACAATCAGCCGCACTCGTTGACCGATCCGAGGTTGGAAGGATTCTGGTCACCGGGCGCGACAGAGTTGATCTGCTGCATCGGCTGTCTACAAACGATCTTGCTTCTCTAAAAGTCGGACAAACAATCGGGACCGCCTTCACAACGGAGAAGGGCCGTATGGTTGATTATGTTACGGTGTGTGTTCGTGAGTCATCGCTTCTGCTTCTGACATCCCCGCGAACCGAGCAACAATTCCTTCAGTGGTTGGAAAAATACCACATCATGGAGGACATTACGTTCTCATTGGCAACAGATAAAACTTTCATGGCTACCGTTGTCGGTCCGGATGCACTTTCGATTGCTTCCAAGGTTCTTGATTCTTCCTTTAGGTCAAATTCCGTTGTTTCTATAAAGATGCCCTTTGGTGAGTCGACGATCGTGTCTGAACAGGTATTTCACACATCGATGGTGCATTTCATTGTCAACGCCGAACAGGGTGTCAGCATGTGGAGTCACCTTACCTCGGAAGGTGAGAAACACGGAGTCGGTGTGATGGGCGCAGGAGCGTTTGAGGCATTCAGGATTTCACACGGTATCCCCGTTGCAGGGCACGAGATCTCCGAGGATTTCAACCCCTATGACTGTGGACTTTCCCACGCCCTAAGTTTTACAAAGGGTTGCTACATCGGCCAAGAAGTAATTGCGCGTTTGGATACCTACCAAAAGGTTCAGCGAGGGCTGGTTGGCGTCGTCTCGTCGGATAGACCTATGGATCTTCAATCGAAGATCCCATTACACAAGGGGACGGAAGAGGTGGGATGGCTTACAAGCTTGAGTCCTGATGCAATCAAAGGAAAATACCCGGGATTGGCGATCGTGAAGAAGAGCTCGATTGCCCCGGGCCAAGAAGTAACCTTCAGGAATGGCAACAAGCTCTTTCAAGCCAACATTGCCGAATTACCAATCGAATTGTAAGCATCAGTATGAATTCATGGATTTGGTATCAATTCAAAAAGGAAGCCTCGCGTGAGCAGATCCGGGATAAAACCACCTAAAGCATATAAGAACATGGAATTCCTTAACAGTCCGAATGCGCGGGTCCTCAGAATGCTTTCCGAATTTTTGGAACCGCAGGCACGATTCCGAGCTGCGGGGGTGAAAGATACGATTGTATTCTTCGGATCGGCCCGTATCATGCCCCGCTCGGTCGCACGGGCACACGTGAAGAAAATTAAGCAGATGATAGCAGCAAGCAAGCGGCCATCCAAGCGTTTACTGTTAACTTTGCAAGACGCTCAGATGGTGTTTGACATGTCCCGATATTACGAGGAGACCGTCGAACTTGCGCGATTACTTACTTCATGGTCCAAGAGATTGAAAATGTCGAACCGCTTCGTGGTATGCTCGGGGGGCGGTCCGGGGACTATGGAAGCTGCAAACAAGGGGGCATCCCTTGCCCGAGGGAAGTCAATCGGCATGAATATCAGTCTCCCATTTGAGCAGTTTTCGAATTCCTACATCACCCCGGATCTCAACTTTGAATTCCACTACTTCTTCATGAGAAAGTTCTGGTTTGTATATCTCGCAAAAGCTCTTGTGGTTTTTCCGGGTGGATTCGGGACGTTCGATGAGCTGTTTGAGGTTCTCACCTTGCGGCAAACTCATAAGATCAAAAAAAAGATGACAGTGGTCATGTACGGCTCGGAGTATTGGAATAAGGTGATTAATTTCGATGAGATGGTACGACACGGCGTGATATCGAAAGATGATCTCAAACTGTTCAAAATTCTCGATACGCCACAGGATGCATTCAACTACTTGCGGCGGTCTTTGATGCAGAACTACCCCACGAAGTAAGTCGCTCCATTCGCAAGCTTGCATCTGGGTTGCTCGATTTGTACTTTTGATGAGGGGGATGCTCTGGTTTCGACGGGGACGAGGATGGTCGAGACTGCATGCCGTGCTCTCCGAGTCGCACGTAAAAAAAGCGGAAAACACTAAGTGCAAACTACAACTACGCACTGGCTGCTTAATTAATTAGGCAGCCCGTCTCGAGGAATCCTGCCTGCCGGATTCCGAAGAGGCGCCGACTCTTGGCAGGATAGCCTTCCATTATCTCTGAGGATGGAAGTTGAAATCCGCGAAAGCGGGTACACTCGGGGTCGTGTTGTGGCGTCCTGTCTGTCGGATAAGGCAACACAAAGCACAAAAGACTGACTAAGCATGTAGTGATCTTGGTGGTCTTCTCTTCGGACGCGGGTTCGATTCCCGCCATCTCCACAGTCAAGCGCTCTCACGCCATCGTGAGGGCGCTTTTTATTAAGGCGATTGGATGGGCAGCGCTTGCAAGTCATTCCTAAAGTTACTATCTAACGTCACCAACAGTCCAAAACTCGATGCAACATGTAATTGAATTTACGAAAGCCTCGGGAGCGGGCAACGACTTCGTCCTCATCGATAATATGGACGATCGATTGCAGCTAGACAAGGCGAAACTTGCCCAGGCAATTTGTTCCCGCCGATTCGGAATTGGTGCCGATGGCCTTCTGCTACTTGAGCCAAGTGTCAAAGCGGACTTCTTCATGCGTTACTATAACGCCGACGGGAGCTACGGTGGCATGTGTGGCAATGGAGGCCGGTGTGTTGCCCGGTACGCATACCTTCATGCGATCGCAGAATCCCCAATGCAGTTCGTTGCGCTGGACCACGTTTATCACGCCGTTATCATCGGGAATGATGTAAGGTTGAAGATGAAAAAGCCGATCGATTACCGTCCATCGATCAATATCCCTCTTAAGGGTTCCGTCGTGTCCGGATCATTCGTTAATACCGGCTCTCCTCACGTTGTGATATTTGAAGAACACCTTGCGGATATCGATGTCGATGGAATCGGCAGGGAAATCCGGAATAGCACTCTCTTTTCACCAGATGGAACAAATGTCAATTTTGTCCGGCCTTTCTCCTCCGATGCAATAGAAATCAGGACGTACGAACGTGGTGTTGAATACGAGACTCTTGCTTGCGGAACGGGTGCAGTTGCCAGCGCGATTGTTTTTGCGTATGCAAAGCAATTCTCCTCGCCGGTTCATATTCGGGTGAGAAGTGGAGAGGAGCTTATGGTATATTTTCAATTGATGAATGGAGAAGCTACAGAGGTACATCTGCAGGGGAGTGCCCGTTTTCTCTTCAGTGGGAAATTGGTGTATGATTCTGAAATGAACTCCATTGTAGAAGAAGCAAGCAATTCTTCAATCCCGCGCTCACGTGCTGCCCATTGAGCGATTACACATTCATAGTTAATCCGAAAGCGGGTCGAGGAGCTTCTTTACGATCGGTTGAACCCTTGAAAAGGGAATTGCGTGTCCATCGCCTAGATTACGATCTTTTTTTCACACAGAAGGCGGGAGATGCAACGCGAATCGCAAGGGAGACGGCAAGCCAAATCGTTGTTGCAGTCGGCGGCGATGGGACGGTGAATGAGGTTGCGAATGGTTTGATCGGTACCGGAAAAATATTGGGGGTGATTCCTGCCGGATCAGGGAATGATCTAACAAAGTCCATTGGTGTACCCACCAACTTGATTCAAGCAGTTGAGAATTTGTCGCGAAGAAGAGTTCGATCTGTTGATATCGGCACCGTAACATGTTCAACGACTGGACCTAATGATCACCCACACGGCAACCTTCCATTGAGGTACTTTGTTAATGGGGTAGGCGTGGGATTTGATGCCGCCGTCGCGGAAATGACACGGCAGATCAAATATATCTCCGGGACACTGCTGTACTTGGTTGCCGTTTTTCGGACTCTGGGAAGCTATGTAGCGCCCAGATTTGACGTATCAGTCGACGGGTTGTTTCAATCAAAGAAGCGCTTGCTTATAGCCGTTGGCAACGGCAGGTGTGCCGGCGGAGGGTTCTATCTTACTCCAAATGCCAGGGTGGACGATGGAAAATTGGATATCTGTTTGATTGACGATATCTCTGTCCCGAAAATTCTCCAACTCATGCCAAGGGTGATGCGAGGAAAGCATCTCGGTTTCAAGGGAGTCACGTTTCAAGTCGGGAAAAAGATTTCGATCAGCTCTGATCAGACGTTTTTTGTACACGCCGATGGCGAAATGGTTGGAAGAAAGGTTAATAGAGTGGAGATCGGACTACTTGAGAAAGCGATGAATGTCGTCGTGGGAGATTCTGTTTCGTGATCTTATTCATTAAGGATTGCAGTGGATTCTAAAAGGAGGGACTTTCTTTCAAAATTCCTCGGCATGTGGAGCATTGCAACAGTGGTTCCGTTCATTCACGCCGTAATACAGTTCGTAACGCCACCACAATCTAGGGAAATTGCTCGGGAAACACTCCGTGCAGCCGCAGTATCAGACCTGCCGGTTAACAGTGCTAAGATTTTCAAATTCAACAAGGATCCTGTCATTCTCGTCCATACGACATCGGGGCAGTTCAAGGCATTTTCGGCACGATGTACACATTTGGGTTGCATTGTACAATACAAGTCAGAAGGGCTACCACATTTCGAGTGCAATTGCCATGGAAGTCAGTTTGACCTTAATGGAAAGAATATCTCTGGACCGGCACTTGGGCCTTTAGCCCCATTTAGAGTTAAGGTAGAAGAGTCATCCATCATTGTATCAAACGCTTAGACATCTTTCTTTGATGAATCATCTACCAATTCACTCTTGGTTATTCCGTTGGCTTGACGAGAGACTTCCTCTGCAAGACGTTGCTGCTTATTTTTCGAAGAAATCAGTTCCTCGTCACAAGCACTCCTTCTGGTACTATTTCGGGGGTCTTACGTTGTTCTTTTTCATCGTGCAAGTTGTATCCGGAATTCTTCTCACATTGTATTACAAACCCTCTCCGGAGCAAGCCTACGAAAGCATCCGAAGGATCGTCAACGATGTATCTTATGGATGGTTGGTCCGATCAATCCATTCCTGGTCAGCAAATTTGATGATCGGGACGTTGTTCATCCATATGTTCAGCGCATTCTTTATGCGGGCATATCGTAAGCCTCGGGAGCTGATGTGGATTTCAGGAGTGCTCCTGTTGTTTGTGGTTCTTGGATTCGGCTTTACTGGATATCTCTTGCCATGGGATACTATGGCATACTTTGCGACCCTTATAGGAACCGAGGTCCCAAAAACTCTTCCGATAATTGGCAC
>CAYPVN010000024.1:5347-16978 GCA_964414155.1 uncultured Chitinophagales bacterium | reverse complement strand
CTGATGGCGATCATGGCGAGATACACCGGACCGTTACTCTTAGCACTCCATCGGGCCAGGAGATTGTGCTTGAGGTTTCCGCATCTCCCGTTGTGCATAAGGGTAAGGAAGGCGTTCAGTGTGCTTTCATCAATATCACAGATCGTCAGAGAATAATTCATGAACTTGAAGCATCTCGCCTGAGGTACGAACATCTGTTCCATAAATCTCCCAATGCCATAGCTGTCATCAGTGAAAACAAACTTGAATTTGTGAATAACTCTTTTCTTTCCACGTTTGGCTACACAACTGCAGGCGAGTTGGTTGGCAATGATGCGGGCACCGTTCTAGGAAAGCGGTTCGAGAAACAGATGCTTGAACCGGGGGGCCCCAAGCTCTCTGGCGAGGTGAGGGTTCTTGAATTCGACGTTGATATAAAAAACAAGCGACTTTCTTTTGAAGCACAAGCCGTCACTATGACCATCGGAGGAGCACCAGCTCTGGTGACCTACTTTCATGACGTGACCAAACGGAAGGAAACTCAGGAACAGCTATCTACCAATGCAACAGCGCTTGAGGTTCTCAGGGAAATATCCAAAGCTGCCAACGGGTCAGTCTTAGCTACAGAACAATCCGGCATGGCCTTACATTCAGCAATGAAGGGGTTGGGGTTTGAAGTCGGGGTAGTGTACGGCCTGGAAAACGAATCCAGTCTTGTCGCGCTTTCTCACCAGGGATTATCCGAGAAGGGGTTGAACATCCTCAGTCGTCAGACGTTGCAAGAGGGTTTCATGGGATATGTCAACAAAACTCAGGCGCCGCTGCTGCTGTCCATCTCCGATTATCCACCATACTTGCCGTATCGGTCTCTATTTGAATCCGAGAAACTTCAGCTTGTTGCAGTGCTTCCCCTTCTTTCAAGGGGAAGGCTTCTTGGGATGATGATGCTTGCAACTGCAAGACGAAAAGCTTTTGAACCATTTCAGCGGACTGTTCTGATGTCTGTTGGCGAGATAATTGGAGCAGCGATGGAGAGGGTTGTTGCGTATTCACAAGTGGTGATGTCTGAAACGAAATATAGATCGGCGGTAGAGAATATTTCCGATGTCATTTACCATGCTACCGCGAGCGGGGCGTTAACATATCTGAGCCCGAATGTGGAACGTCTTCTTGGCTACAAGGCCGAGGCGTTTTTTGAAACTGCCGACTTATGGAGAACGATACTCCATCCCGATGACCGGCCAAAGTACAGTCAGCGCATCTCGAATCAAGCTCAGGCCAACAACGAGTTTCATTTTGAATATCGGATATTGCCGAAAGGGAAGGCGGCCTATCGTTGGGTTCGTGATTCCGTGCGGTACATGAGGGACGGCGAAGGCAAAGTAGTATCAATGACAGGAATATTGAGTGATATCTCCGACCGTATTCAGCTTGAAGAGGCGGTACGAAGATCGGAAGAGCGTAAGGCGAGTTTGATTGAAAGTATCCTGGATGGTGTCGCAATATATGACAGCGAGCTTCGATACAGAGAGTGTAATCAAGCCATGGAGGCGATTGCCGGGGTTCCGCGCGATCAGATGTTGGGGCACTTTTCGTTCGAGAGTACTCCGGAATTGATTACCAAGAATACTCGCGCGTTACTGGAACGTGCATTGGCAGGGGAGGCCGTGAGTACTGAAGACCTTCCATATACTGTGCTTGACAGGGATGAAAAGGGCTATGTTTGGGCTCGGTACACACCATTGCGCAACGAGGATGGGATTATTACTGGGGTGGTCGGAATCTTCTCAGACGTTACAACTCGCAAGGCGCTTGAACGGGAGGTGCGCGAATCCGAGGAGACCCTTCGCAATGTCATCGATGCGATGGGTGACGCTCTTATGATTTCCGATCTTCAGGGTCGGGTGTGGGAGGTGAACAGGGAATTCTCCCGGCTGACCGAGCTTCCAAGAGGCGAGGCTCTTGGCGTGCAGTTCCCTTATCCATGGGTCATCGACGAGGAGACAGCAAAGTATGTCAAATGGATTGCTGCTCTTCGCGAGGAGAATGACCTCCGTGATTTCGATATGACGTGGCAGACGAAAGAAGGTCGTCGCATTCCCGTCAGCCTCAATACAACCCTTTTGCGTAATGCTCTCGGTGAGCCGGTTGCGATGCTGAACATCGCGCGCGATATTTCAGACCGCATGCGATTGTCGCAGGAATTGGAACGAAAGAACAGGGAGATCGAAGCCCAGGTACAGCGGATAACTTCATTGTATGAGTTGGGGAAGAGCCTGACTGGCGCGCTTGACACGCAGAGCCTGCTTGAGATAGTCTACACTGAAGCGGCAAAGTCAATCCCCATCGATGGCTTTTTCTATCATTCGGTTTTGGAAAAGAGTTCAACATTGGTCCCTGTTTACCAGGTTCAGAGCGTAACCCGCACAACGCCGATGAATGAATCGACAGGCCCTTCTTACTTACCCCTCTCGATTCTCGAGTCGGTAGTGGAAAAAGGGGAATCGATCATTGTTGGTTCAGGCACTCCGGGATTTGAGCAGAGCTCATTACTCGCAGTACCTATGAAATCGAAAACCAAAAGTGTTGGAGTGATTTCAATTGTTCGAGATGACGCTAATGCGTTTACCGATACGCACTTGCGTATCCTAGAAAGCATCGCTAATTTAACGGCAATTGCAATCGACCGCGCCAGGTTGTATGAAGATACGGTTAATAAGTCGATTGAAATTGAAAACCGCAACAAGGAACTGGACGACTTTACATACGTTGTGTCCCATGACCTTAAGGAACCCTTGATCAGTATTGAGGGATATAGCAAAATAATGTTGCAGGACTACAAGGACCGGGTCGACGATGAGGGTCGTGAGTACCTTTCGACCACGGTTCAGTCAGCCACACGTATGAAACACCTCATAGATGATCTCCTTACTCTCTCCCGTTTGGGACGGGTAATAGAACAGCCGGACAGAATATCTGTGGGGGATATTGTTCGTGATGTTCTGACTGAACTCCAATTTACGTTGCGGGAAAAACATTGTGAAGTGAAGGTGATGCCTGACATGCCCCGCGTTCGATACAATCCAACCCAGTTGAGCATGGTGTTCCGTAATCTTATCTCGAATGCGATCAAATTTAGTGACAAGCCGGTTCCTCTCGTTGAAATCGGGGTCCAGGAAGAGAATGGCCACTATGCGTTTTCCGTTTCGGATAATGGGATTGGGATTGATAGACAGTACTTTGACAAGGTTTTTGTTATATTTCAACGTCTTCAAAGAAGTGAAGAATACAGAGGTACAGGCGCAGGGCTGACGATTGTGAAAAAGATTATTGAGAACCATCGCGGACGCATTTGGATCGAATCGGAGCCAGGTAAGGGGACTACATTCTTTTTCACGGTCCCAAAATCATAGACGCAGGATGACAACCTCACCAGGCACTGCAGACAACCCGGACGAGACTGGGAAACAAAAGATGGGCCATTTGGGGGGAACAACCGATCTAAATGAGATACGCCGGACCCGCGTATTGTTAGTAGAGGACAACCAGGATTTTGCCCGGCTTGTGGATCTTTTTCTTCGGAAGCACAAACCGGAGCAATTCGACGTGGTGTGGAAGGATAGTGGTCATGCGGCCCTTGCAGAGATCGAGAAAGATGGGGCCTTTGACATCATCCTGATGGATTATTTCCTGCCGGGTCAAAACGGACTTGAAATTACGCGCGTTCTTCAGGAAAAGCACATCCAGATTCCTGTCGTATTCCTGACGGTGAATAAGGATTTCGATCTCGCTGTTGAAGTCATGAAGCTTGGAGTGGAAGACTATCTTGTGAAGGAGGAGATCTCAACCCCTGTCTTGCCAAAGACAATTCTTAACGTTATCGAGAGGCAAAAGCTTCGCGGGCAGCTGACATCGCTGGAAGTTACCGAGAAGAGGCTTGAAGCGATTCAGGAACTTGTTCAACAAATAACTCAGGAGATCCGCCTCCCACTCGATGGCGTAAGCGAGGTCATCGACAATCTCATAAAACATCATGCTTCTGACAATCTCTCCACCTATCTCACCATCATCAGGGACAACCTCCAGCGCATTGAGAAAAAAATCGTCAAGTTGAAAGATCTTAAAAGCGACAAGACGGTTCAGTACGTCAAAGATATTCGGATGTTCGACCTCTCGTAGTCACAGCCGTCACTACCCATGAAATTCAAACTTGCTCTTGCACAGATCGACCCGGTTCTTGGTAACGTGCAAAGGAACGTGGAGAAGCACCTGGCCGCTGCAGAGAGAGCGATCCAGTCCGGAGCGCAACTGGTTGTTTTTCCCGAACTCAGTCTTACCGGTTATTCAGTCAAAGATATGAACTGGGATCTTGCGCTGAATCTCGAGAAAGATACATCGGTCGTCCGCCCGTTGATTGAGAAAAGCAGGACCATTTCCATCATTGCGGGTGGGATTGAAGAAGGACCGGATTTCTCCATTTATAACAGTGCTTTTCTGTTTGAAGATGGCGCGGTTCGAACCGCACACAGGAAGACATACCTCCCAACCTATGGTATGTTTGAAGAAATGAGATATTTCACCGCCGGGAGATCTGTAAAAGCAGTCGATACGAAACATGGACGGCTCGGTGTAGTCGTGTGCGAAGACCTATGGCATCCATCCATTCCGTATATACTGGCCCAGGACGGAGCGCAACTTATTATAGCACTGGTGGCCAGTCCAACCAGAGTTAGCGGCAATGAAGAGCGCCTGCAGACCTCGGAAACGAATATGGGAAACCACCAGGCTTATGCACGCTTACTATCCGCGTACATCGCTTTCTGCAATCGCGTGGGGTACGAAGACGGGGTGAATTTTTGGGGAGGCTCTTCAGTAATCGCTCCTGATGGAACTGTGAAGGCATCGGCGAAATTGTTTGATGAAGATATGATTATTGCTGAGATTGATGAGAATGAGGTGCGTCGGGCGAGGAGATTTTCCAGACACGCTCTTGATGAAGATATACGACTCACAATCAGTGAGCTGCAACGTATTCAGGACGCCCGAAAGAGTGCTGAATAGCTGCCTTCATCATTCTTGTAACTCTTTACATTTTTTTGTATTTTCAGTCAGTTTTCGGATGTAAAACGCCGATTAGATTGCAAGAACATCCACCTATAACCGGAGACGACACATTAGCAATACCTTGAAAGGCGTTCAGACAACAAGTTATAAAGAACCAGCCCCAGTTGTAGACAAAGAACAAGCGCTTGAATCGATGATGAAGCGCTTTGATGTGGCTGCGGAAATCCTCGGCCTGGAGCGAGGGGTTTATGAATATCTCAAGCGTCCGGTCCGGCAACACATTGTCTCCATTCCGATACAGATGGATGACGGGCGAGTGGAGATTTTCGAGGGCTATCGCGTCATTCACAATGAGGTGATGGGTCCGTCAAAAGGGGGGATCCGGTATGCGCCGGACGTCACGCTGGATGAGGTGAAGGCTCTCGCAGCGTGGATGACGTGGAAATGTGCCGTCGTGAACATACCGTTTGGGGGAGCGAAAGGCGGTGTGCGATGCGACCCTTCTCAATTGACCCAGGTGGAGATTGAAAAAATAACTCGACGATATACTGCCAACCTCATGGACGTGTTTGGGCCGGATAAGGATGTTCCTGCGCCGGATATGAACACGAACGAACAAACCATGGCCTGGATCATGGATACGTACAGCATGCACAGCCGCCGTACAGAGAATGCTGTTGTCACCGGCAAACCTCTGATTTTGGGGGGATCGCTGGGTCGTCGGGAGGCAACTGGACGAGGAGTCATGGTAAATACTCTCGCTGCACTGGAGAAAATCGGGCTCTCACCCAAGGATGCAACTGTTGCCGTTCAAGGATTTGGCAATGTGGGCTCCATTTCTGCCGAGCTCTTAGAAGAGCAGGGGTGCAAGATTGTTGCCATCAGCGATGTTTCGGGTGGGTATTACAATAAGAATGGCATCGACGTGAAGGGTGCAATCGCTTTCGCCGAGAAGAATAAGAGCCTTCACGGATGGAAGGGTGGGGACTCAATTTCGCAGACCGATCTTCTTCAATGTGAATGTGATGTGCTTGTCCCTGCCGCGAAGGAAGACCAGATCACCTCACAGGTTGCCAAAAAAGTACGGGCAAAGATCATTACAGAAGGAGCAAATGGTCCAACGACGGCAAAAGCAGATCCGATCCTTCAAGATAAAGGTATTCTGGTCATTCCGGATATTCTCGCCAACTCCGGTGGCGTAACAGTTTCGTATTTTGAGTGGGTCCAGGATCGCGTTGGATACTTCTGGAGTTTGCAGCGTGTCAACAGACGCCTGGAGCGGATGATGCGCACCGCCTTTGATGCTGTGTATGAGACGGCGGAAAAGCACAAAGTCACGATGCGAATTGGGGCATACATTCTGGCGATTGACAAGGTCGCAAAGACTCTGAAAGTGCGTGGAATCTACGCATGACCCCGCGTGCCGATTGTTGAATCATGTTGGAGAATAACCTGCGAACTGCGGCGGTCTTCCTGTCTGCGACCTTAACTTTTGGAACGATCAGTTTCGCCCAGGAAGACGAAACAGATATTCCGGTCGTGCCGAATCTTGACATCATGCGCATGCTCTCCGAACGAATCAGCGGACGCGTTGCGCAAAGAGTAGGAGAGCGAGATTCGGCTCGAATTCTGGTTCAGGTTTATCCAAGAGAGATCTCGTGGTACGTGGAAGGGAGCATTCTTCGCGGGATTTCGGCTCGTGGTCTCAAGCCGATTGCATCCGGCAATGCGAGCTTTGATGCAGAGTTCGGTCTGAGCAACCTGTCGGTTGAGTATTCAAACATTCGAAGAGACGGTTTCTTTGGCCGGAAAATGGTTGATCGGGAAGTAGCCGTGACGTCGAATGTGAAGCTTGTTGACAGAACTACGGGGTCAATCCTTTTGTCGAGCCCGATGGAAGAAAAGTACAGCGATTCGGTGCCTCTGGCAGTACTAAGTACAATTGAAAACGAGAGTCTCCCGCTTACCAGAGGAAGAGTTCCGGGGGAGGGATTTTTCTCCTCGGTCGCCGAGCCTTTCATCGCTCTTGGCGCTGTTGCCGTAGCGGTATTGTTGCTGTTTCACGTCCGCAGTTAGAGTTGCGGAGGTTGTTGCAAAAAAGAGATTCAACGTGCGATCATTGGACAGAAAGGACTTTAAGGCTATCGTTTCCCAACAAGAGAAAACAAGATATTATCTGGGCGCCGTGCTTCAAATTACTTTGATGATTGCGGGATTGCTCATCGTCGGTTGCGGCTCAAGTGAAGTGACAACGATTCTCACGGCAGAGGAACGATTTCAACATGCGAAAGCATTGTTTGATAACGAGGATTATCTTGAGGCGATCAACGAATTCACGGTGATCACGCTTCAGTTTCAAGCCAGTCCTTATGCAGATGATGCCCAGCACTACCTTGGAGAATGTCGGTTCATGAGGCGGGAATACCTGCTTGCTACCAGTGAGTACAGGCTCCTGAAAAACAATATGCCGGCGAGTCCGCTGGTGTCTGATGCGCAATACAAACTCGGACTCTGTTACTACGACCTTGCACCAAAGGTTTCGCTTGATCAACAGTATACTAAGAAGGCGATCGAAGAACTTCAGGCCTTTGTGGAGTACTATCCGGGTAACGAACATGCAACGGATGCGGAAGAGAAGATTCAGGAGTTGACGGTTCGCCTCGCATTGAAGCAGTACAATGCGGCCATGCTTTACATGAAGCTGGAGGATTATAAGTCGGCAATAATCTATTTTGACGATGTGATTGAAAAATATCATGACACAGAATATGCACCGCTGGCTTACATCGGCAAAGTCGAAGCACTGATCGCCCGACACAAGTATGCCGAGGCGGATGCCGAAGTCAACAAGTTTCTTAACGTTTACCCTAACAGTGTTCTGCGAATGGAGATGGATGACTTGAAGAACCGGATTCAGAAGGAATTGAAAGCGAAGAATCAAGTGAGTGGCACTGAGGCGGGGAGTCCAGAAAAACCCGGCAATGGGTCCGAGCTTCAATCAACGATCAAGCGCTGAGGCTTCAGAGGTGAAGAAGTTCGTAAAGGATTCTCAGGTTTACACAACAGAGCTGGTTCTTCCAAACGACACCAACCAGCTGGGCAACCTGCTCGGCGGAAGGTTGATGCATTGGATCGACATTTCTGCCGCGATCGCGGCTCAACGCCATTCGGGACGTGTGTGTGTCACCGCCTCGGTTGACGAGCTCAATTTCCATCATCCGATAAAGTTGGGGGATGTGGTGACACTCCAGGCGTCTGTGAATCGAGCATTCAGGACGTCGATGGAAGTTGGCGTACTTGTTCTCGCCGGTGGACTAACGGGAGCGTTGTCACGTCGTGCGAACAACGCGTATTTGACATTTGTTGCAATCGACAATGAAGGGCGGCCGGTCCCTGTGCCTCCCATTGTTCCAGAAACAGAAGAAGAGATGCGCCGTTATGAGGAAGCCTTGATGCGCCGTCAGCTCCGGCTGGAGCGCAGACAACCAGCTCAATCGTAGGGTACCCTTGTTCAGTACTTGTAGTGTTTTTCCATCTCACAGCATTCAAAGTGTTTCGCGACTCCGTTTTACACTAAGTCTTTTCCTCAACCTCCTTTGGACGACAGCGGCCTATTCTCAGCGGTCGTTCACTTCCTTTGGACCGACAATTGACTATGCGATCGGGTACACCCCGCTGAGTCTCGCGACCGGTCAGTTCAATATCGGGGGCGTTGCCCAAATAGTTACGGTCTCAAAGGAGGAACCAAATCTGCATTTCTATCGCCTGACTCCTTCGGGCGTGATTCCCGTACATTCCATGTCAGTGTCTAATCCGCCATCGTTTGTTGGTGCTGTCGATCTCGACGGCGATGGGACAACCGAATGTCTTATGTTGTCGTCAGACGGAATGGCAATTTCGATCATTGCGAACAAAGGAGAGGGGGTCAGCGAACGGACCATTCCCCTCAACACGCCTGCCCAACGCCTGATCGTGGCGGATATAAACAACGACAAACGAAAAGACATCCTGCTTTTCGGCAAAAGGCGGGAAGGCATGTCATCACTCCTAGGTAACACGTTTATCGAAGGACCCATGCTCTTTCCTGAAATCTCAATCAGTGATGCCAAGGCCACAGATCTGAATGGAGACGGAATTACCGACATCCTGCTGTTGAGTTGGCTCACCAATCAGCTTGACGTATTTTATGGAATTGGTCGGGGCATTTTTTCCGAACAGACTGCCATCGATTTGCCCTCAGAGCCCTTGGAACTGGCTATTACGCCGGTTACCAAACAACGCACTATTCAGATTGCCGTGACATTTCCAGAGAAGAATCAGATAGGAATCTACAAAGGCGACGCAACAGGAGATTTTGATCCGGTTGAGATGATCAACTGCCTTGGCTCTCCAGGGGGAATCAAATTTGCTCATCTTAACGACGACCCGTTTATCGATCTCGTCACCTCTGCGGAGGAAGGGATTCTCGTTAGCCTTGGTATGGCGGCCACGCGATGGGGCGCGCTAACAACATTTAGTGCTGGCCGCACAATAGCTTCCTGGGCACTCGCGGACCTGGATTCAGACGGCAAAATTGACCTTGTGCTTGCAGACCGTTCCACGAAGCGAATTGTTCTCGTTGGGAATGCATCGTACTCCGGCACCATTGCATGGCCTAATCGATACTCTGTAGGTGCAGAACCAGGGGGTCTGGCAGTCCAGGATTTCAACAATGATGGAATTCCCGATGTAGCGGTTGTGAGCAATGCTTCATCGTCCTTGTCAGTTCTCTTTGGAAGAGGCAAGGGTCTGTTGACAGGGCAACAATCAGTTTCTCTGTCGGACCATCCTGAGTTTATCAAGACTCTGTCCCCGGGAGTCGAATCGCAGCGTGTACTTGTTGTTTCTCATCCAAGCGCCGATAGGGTCACCGCTATTCGCCTGGCGGATGAGGTGGATCGATCCACCTCGTTTTCGATTCCGACGGGTTCCAATCCGTTTGTGCTATTTGCCAGAGAGGATTCCTCGACACATCAGATGGAGATGCTGGTTCGCCACACGAGCCCGAAGGGAAAATCGTTATCCGTTTCCCTGTTTGAGCAGATCAGCAGCGGACAGTTCCTTGAAAGAAGTTTGCGGCCAAGTCTCGCATTTACTATTCTCGCCTTGACGGTAGATGCATTCAGGCAGGGAGGACCGAACGATCTCCTCTTCATAACAAATGACCAGAGCTCAAAGCAATCCACGCTTTCCATCGGATTGGGAGGTGAGGGATTCGATTTCAAGGAGATCACGCCGTTGCTCTCGTATCCCGATTCACTCGCTGCGACTCGCTCCATCGTGTCGGCATATGTCAACGGTGATGCCTTTAAGGATATTGTAATCTATTTGACTGGACCAAGGAATTCACTGGGAATCATTCACGGGAGGAGCGATGGGACTGTAAGGGATTCAGTTGTCTGGGTTCGTGGAGTTCATTTGGCAGGCGATGATGCGATCTTCTTTCGAGATGTGGATGGTGATACTGAAACGGATATTGCCTATCTTGATCCATCTGCGAAGGCCGTGATGGTGGCGTATGGGAAAAAAGACGGAACATTCCATCCGCCCAAGCTGGTGTACCCTGCGCAGGGGGTAACTTCTTTTCGAATCGAGCCAATGAGGAACACACACAACATGGATCTGATACTTTCAAATGCTGCCAACGGCACTGTTTCGGTCATTTTCGATCCGTTCAGCCGATGAAGCATAAAAACATTCACGCAATAATCCTCATTACCTTCTGTCTGACTGTTCCCCCGCATGAGCTATTTGGACAAGTTGAGAACAATCCTCACGCAATACTCTCAGCAAGGTTGAAGAACGGCGAGGAAAGCTCACTGCCAGATAAGTGCGGCTTGCCTGCCCTCTCCGCCGCTATTCACAATTCTGAACGACTGACACAGAATGAGCGAAGCGCTCTTCAGATTGTTCTTCAACGGCCTTCCCTGCAGAAATACATTGAAACGGGGTTCTTCAGAATCCATTATGATACAGTGGGTCCGAATACGCCGGCCATGTTGAACATCCTCGGGCAACGCAGGCCCGGGACCTATGATGAATTCGCGGATTCCGTTGCTTCCGCAGCACGGTACTCATACCATATTGAAGTTGACACACTTGGCTACCCTCCACCGCCTTCAGATGGAGGAGCAGGGGGAGATAACAGGTATGACATCTACATCTCAGAGCTTGGTAATCTATATGGCCGAACGATATGGGAAAATGTTGTTGGGGGGACGACTGTGCCCCAATACGCAAGCTTCATCGAGATTGATAATGACTTCATATTTGTCCGAACTCCGCCGAACCACTCGGCGAACAGAGGAATCCCAGCTCTTCGGGTGACTGTTGCACATGAATTTTTTCATGCAATCCAAATAGGCGATTATGGCCTTTGGGATGGCGACATCTATTTCTATGAGATAAGTTCTGTTTGGATGGAAGACGTCGTGTACACCGATGTGGACGATTACTATTTATACATTCAATCCTTTAATGGCCATTTCATGAATCCTGAAGTCCCGTTTACAACTGCAAACGGGTCGATCGAGTACAGCCGGGGAATAT
>CAYPVN010000024.1:0-5247 GCA_964414155.1 uncultured Chitinophagales bacterium | reverse complement strand
CCTGAAGTCCCGTTTACAACTGCAAACGGGTCGATCGAGTACAGCCGGGGAATATGGGGGCAATTTATAGAAGGCAGGTACGGACGTGATGCCATGAAGCGATCGTGGGAGGCAATACGGCTTGCTCCTCCGTTGCAGGCCATACATAATGCGCTTACCAATCCTCCATATTCCACTAGCTTTCGCCTTGCGTTTGCTGAATGGACGTTGTGGAATTATTTCACAGGCTACCGCAGCGACACAAGCCAGTATCCTCAGGGAAAGAACTTCCGGTATCCTGAGGCGAGGCAATTCCCGACCGTCAAGCAGAATGCTGTGGAGTTTACGCCGCCTTCCCGTGCGATTGAGGGTGCGACCACACCGCTGAAAGCCTTCGGATCGAAGTACTATCAGATCATGGCTCCCGCCGATACGCTCACGGATACGTTGACGCTTGTGCTTTCGAACATCAACTTTGATGCAGCGTTGCATGATCCCGCGGCGCAGTTCCCGTATAGATACTTGCTGAATGTAAACAGAGTCGATGGATCGTACAACCCCACGGGCGTTGCCGTGTTTTACAAGCTGGAGGTCCCTGATCTTTCAAATTGGTGGACGTGGCCTGTCACCAAAGCTGGTATAGGGAAGCCGTCGATTGCGGAAGGTGTTGTGTTTCCAAACCCGTTCCGACCCGATCGAGTTGGTGCTATGCGAATTGCAATCCGCAGGCAAGAACCTGTGCCCGGCACATTGAGAATATTTTCCAGTAGCATGGATCTTGTGTATTCGATCAGCAGCCTGGCAACGCGGTTTATTCCGGATGTATGGGGCTTTGAATGGAACGGCAAGACGGACAAGAATGCCCCAGCCGGCTCCGGCGTGTACTTCTACGTCCTCGAGTTACTGAGTGGAGAGACGATCAAAGGCAAGTTCGCACTCGTTAGGAAATAGCCGTGGACATTCGGATCACCGCGGCAAACGTCAAAAAGGTTTTCAATCGTCGCGTCGTATTCCAAGATATCTCCGTTTCAATCGCCAGTGGCCAATCACTTCTTATCACCGGTAGGAATGGGTCAGGCAAATCTACGCTCGCCAAAATTATTAGCGGCATCCTGACTCCCAGTACTGGCTCGGTTACAGTACTCAAACAGTCGAGAGACATTACCGATTCTCTGAGAGGATTCGTTGGTTTTGTTGCTCCGTACGTGCAGATGTACGATGAATTCTCTGCTCGAGAAAATCTCCGACTCGCCCTTGCCATTCGCGGTCTGCCGCCTAACGAGCGCATCATTGACGCTCTGCTTTCCAAAGTCTCGCTTGGAGAACGGGCGGATGACCGGGTTGCGACATTTTCCTCCGGGATGAAACAGCGTTTGAAATATGCGTTCGCTTTGCTGCATAATCCTCCCATTCTCATTTTGGATGAGCCAATGACGAACCTTGATTCCGAGGGCGTTCAGATGGTTCGGGATATCATTCGAGAACATCGCCGCGAAGGGATTCTCATTGTTGCAACCAACGATCTACAGGACATTGATCGCCACGATTTGCAGGTGGACCTGAATGCAGTCCACTAACAAGGCGCAATGGATACGTTCAGTTCGGTCAATTCTTTGGAAGGAGTGGCATTCGGAGATACGAACCCGATATGCCATCAGCGCCCTGATCATGTTTGTCGTGACTACCATCTCCATTATTCTTTTTTCGCTCGGAAGTGAGGGAGCTTCCCCTGACGCTCTTTCCGGTATGCTTTGGGTGGTGGTGTTCTTTGCGTCAATGTCCGGTCTTTCGCGCACGTTTGTTATGGAAGAAGAACGGGGAACGTCGTTAACCCTCCAACTTCTTGCACCACCGAGCGCGATTCTCTTTGGCAAATTGTTCTTCAACCTTGCTCTTGCAGCAGGTTTGAATACTCTCAGCGTTCTCTTATACTCAATTTTTATCGCGGGTTTCGTTGTGAGAACATATTCAATTTTTTTGCTGACGGTACTATTGGGCAGCATCGGTCTTGCAGCGGCATCCACAATAATTGCGGCGATCATCGCAAAGGCCAATACGAAAGGAACTCTCTATCCTGTGCTGTCGTTTCCAATTCTGTTGCCGCTGTTGTTAACCGTCATCAATGCAACAAGGCTGGCTTCCGAAGGTGCCTTCTTTGAAGAGGCCGCTGGTGAATTTCAGGCCCTTATTTCATATATTGTTGTTATGATTGTTACATCGTACCTGCTTTTCGATTACATTTGGAAAGACTGAGAGAATGGGCTTGCGAGTTCTACTCGGCATATGGATGAGCCTGGTAATTGTGTTAGGACTAAGTTTGCCTATGGTAGCCCGACCCGAAGCATGGTACGAGTTGCCGATCATTCCGGGCTTGGAAGAGAAGGCGAGAATAATCTTCTTTCACGTTCCAACGGCCTGGTTGAGCGTAGTTGCATTCGTTTCAAGCATGATCTATGGCATGAGATATTTGCGAAAGAGAGATTCCCAAGACGACATTAAGTCGGCCTCAGCAGCCGGATTGGGATTCATGTTTTGCATTCTTGCGACGGTCACAGGAGCAATCTGGGCAAGATTTAGTTGGGGGACGTTTTGGAATTGGGATCCCCGTCAGACATCGATATTCGTACTCCTTCTGATCTACGGTGCCTACTTCGCGCTTCGGGCATCCGTGGACGTTGAAGAAAAGAGAGCTGCGTTATCGGCGGTCTATGCTGTCATTGCCGGTGTTACAATGCCATTCTTCATGTTTATCATGCCACGCATCCTGGCAAGTCTGCACCCTGAGCCAATCATCAATGTGCAGGGTAAGCTACAAATGAATACGACGATGCTGATTTTGTTTCTCTCATCGTTAGCCGGCTTTACAGGGGTGTACTATTGGATGTGGAATCTGCAGGTACGATCCCAACGGCTTGAATTTGAACGAATCCAAGAACATTAGGAGAACCCATTGCTGGACTATCTCAGTCAGAATTCATCATACATCGTCATGTTCATTGTCCTGGTTGTATGGCTCGGAATCTATTTGTTCTTGTTAAGAATCGAAGGTCGGATCAAGAGATTGGAAACCAAATCGGATAAGCATTAGATGGCAGGAGAGCACCTATGAAGCCCAAGGTTATAGTTGGCGGTCTTGTCGTTCTTGTCTTTATTGTGTGGGGATCGATGTCGTTCGTTGAAAGCAACCTCGAGTATACAGATGTTGCAGGAGCGATGAAAACGCATAAGAAGGTCCAGCTGAAGGGTGCGTGGAACAAGGAGAAGGACTCATCATTTGATCCGAAGACCACCCAGTTTACATTTTATCTGATCGATGAGAACGGGAAGGAGTGCAAGGTTGTTCTGGATGGAGCTGCACCCAACAATTTTGAGGTGGCAACAAGCGTTGTTGCAAAGGGGCGGTACATGGAAGATGGGTATTTTCATGCAACAGAAGTTCTTACGAAATGCCCGTCGAAGTATGAAGCCGACGGAAGTGAAGTAAAGAAAAACACCTAAGTGTGCCGGAAGAAGGATTGAGATGGTTGGTGGAATTCTAGTCAAGCTGGCATTTATCAGTTGTCTGCTTTCAGTGATGTTCTATTATCAGAATCACCGACGAGGCGAAGTCGGTGCATTGAAGTACGGCCGGTTGTTTTTCCACGCGACGGCCATGATGGTAATGGCTATCGCGGCAATCCTTCTCTACCTCATCGTCACTCACCAGTTCCAGTACACGTACGTATGGAGCTACAGTTCCGTTGAGCTTTCGTTACCCCTGCTCATCTCCACCTTCTACGCCGGGCAGGAAGGAAGCTTCATGCTCTGGACACTCTTCACAGCTCTGATTGGCATTTTCTTGTTGCACGACTCTGCCAAGAAGGGATACGAGCCGCAGGTGATGAGTGTGTTCGGCCTCATCCTCTCGACATTGTTGCTCATGCTTATAGTGAAGAACCCGTTCACGCTCGTATGGGAAAGCTGGCCTGATCAGGTGGAAGCGGGGTTCGTTCCCCCCAATGGTCGTGGGCTCAATCCTCTGCTCCAGAATTATTGGATGGTCATACATCCGCAAGTGATGTTTAGCGGGTTTGCTGCCATGTCTATCCCGTATTCGTACGCCGTTGCAGCGATGATGAAGCGGGATTACGTGAATTGGATTCGACCTGCGACTCCCTGGCTTGTGTATGGAGCTGTTGTATTGGGGACGGCAATCATTATGGGGGGGTTCTGGGCATACGAAACATTGGGTTGGGGAGGCTATTGGGGATGGGACCCGGTAGAAAACTCGTCGCTGGTTCCCTGGCTGTTTTCAATAGCGGCGATTCACACAACACTGTCTCAGCGAAAGAGTGGGGCCTTTGTTAAGACAAACATTGCGCTGTGCATGCTTTGCTTTATCTTTGTTCTGTATTCCACCTTTCTGACACGAAGCGGTGTACTGGGTGACACCTCTGTCCATTCATTTGTCGACCCAGGAATGTGGGCGTACTGGTTGCTAATCGGAACCATTACCTTATTCACGACCCTTGGTTTTGTACTTCTACTGAATCGGTCTGGAGAAATGCCCAAGGTTGCAGTGCAACATGCCTATTGGTCGCGCGAGTTCGCTCTTTTTCTCGGATCAGCTAGTCTCGTATGTGCAGCGATATTCATAACGGTTGGAACTTCGGCCCCAATTATTACGGAAATCCTCCATAACAAGAAGACTGCTGTTGACATATCATACTACGTGACGACCACCGTACCAATTGGTATTGCTATAGGCTTACTTTCGGGGATTGGCCAGTTGTTCTGGTGGACCAGGTCGAAGAGGGGAGAGGTACTCAGGAGTTTGGTCGTTCCTTTTGTCGCGGGTCTCATCGGCTCAGCCGGCACCGTTGTTTTTGGCCTTACGGACATTCTGATTGGGCTTCTTATCTTTGGCGCTGTCTTCTCCCTGTTTGCAAACATTCAGGTTGGTTTGCAGATCGTAAAGGGAAATCCAAAATACGCGGGCGGATCCATTGCGCATATTGGCATTGCGATCATGATCCTTGGTTTTATTTCATCCTCGGTATACGATTCTAAACAGACACTCTCTCTTGTCGAGGGAAGACCTGTCGAGGCCCTTGGTTACAAGATGACGTACAGTGGGTACAGACCTATTGGTGGAGAAAAATATGCTTTCGATGTCCGGGTCGAAAAGGATGGTAAGACAAATGGAGTCTCGCCGATTATGTATTACAGCTCTTACACACAGGGTCTGATGCGGACGCCGGACATCATCAATCTCATAACGAAAGACTT
>CAYPVN010000023.1:8852-17284 GCA_964414155.1 uncultured Chitinophagales bacterium | reverse complement strand
TTCTCTATGGCTTGGTGGCGGCTCTTGCCGAAATCATCGGCGGGAGTATTGTGGTTCTAAGGAAGCAATGGCCAAAGTTCGTGTACGAGTACCTGCTTTCAATCAGTGCGGGATTCATACTGGCGTTGGTGTTCCTTGAGCTGTTTCCCGAGAGCATGCGACGGGTTGGAGCCGAAGCGCCGTTGTACATGTTGCTGGGGTACGCTGTACTCCACTTCTTCGAACACACGGTGGTCGGTCATCTTCACTTCGGTGAGGAAACTCATCATGAAGTCATGGTATCCAAAGCGGCGAGCATTGCCACATTCAGCGGGTTGTTCATTCATGCATTCTTCGACGGGTTTGCGATCTCTGCCGGTATGCAGTTCGACTTCTATCTCGGCCTTCTTATCTTCTTCGCAGTTCTCCTCCATAAAATCCCGGAAGGGTTGACTATTGCATCGGTCATGCTTGCGGCGGAACATCGCCGGCAGGTTGTGCTTCTTTCGTCAGCGGCAATCGGTGTTGCAACAATGCTGGGCATCGTTAGTGTGTTCTTGCTTGCCGAAATCAATGAGAGGGTGGTGGGAATTGCATTTGCATTCTCAGCGGGAATTGCAACCTACGTGGGGGCGAGCGATCTCATACCGGAGATCAACCACTCCAAGAACAGGATTATTCCGCTGCTGGTGTTTGGCGGGATGCTGCTCTTCTATCTTGGGAAACGGCTCATCGCATCGTATGTCGGGCAGGCGGGCTGATTCTGATTTCTTTTTTGCATTGGAAACCGGGAAAAACAAAACGACCCGCTCGTCGCGGGTCGCTGCATTTTCTGGAAGAAGCTCGGATCAGAAACTTGTTCCGATGGAAATCCTGTGGAATGCTCCGATCTTGCCAAGTGACGAGAGAGCATAATCCACTTTGTACTCTTTTACAGTCACACCAATTCCTCCGGAGAACCCGGCCAACCCGGCCCCTGCGCCGATCTTCAGTTCCCTCCGCTGTTCGTTATTGTATCCAAAGCGAGCCATGATGACCTGACTGAGGGTGAATTCGCCACCGACTGAAAATGACTTGAAGCGATCCCCAAAGGTATCCACATCTTCGTTGAGCTTGTGGAAATTGAGATTGATCAGAAGCGGAAGTCCACGCGGCACAACAGAGGCACCGACGACAACATCAAGCGGCAGCTTCTCTTTCGACTCGATGTACGAACTGAACTGACGGCCGACGTTTCTAATGCTTGCTCCAAAACTGAACCTGCTCTCGGGCACTGCATAAAGAATGCCGAAGTCTGCTGCGGCGCCTGTGGAGTTATAGCCGGCGATCGAAGAGTAGATGAACTTCGCATTGATGCCGTAATGCAAGTTCTCTTTCATGATATTTGAATAACCGAGGGTAAACGCCATATCGCTCGCCGAAAAAGTCCCGAGCACGTTGCCGAGATCGTCGGTTTCATTGAAGGAACCATAGTTTACATACAGAGCGCCAACGCCAAAATATCCCAGATCGCCAAATTCCTGGCTGTACGCAACATAGCCTGCGTTGATATCCATCAGGTGTTTGAAGAATCCCAGAGAGCCCATCGGTTTTTCGAGTGTGCTCAAACCGGCAGGGTTATAAAAAATCGTGTTGGGGTCGCCGGTAATTGAAACGAAACTCCCAGCCATCCCTGCCGCGCGCGAGCCCACATCTGCGCGGAGAAAATCGTATGCAGTCGGCGTACCGGCGAATGCATGGTGCGTCGTAACTATTGTCAGCATCAAAGCCAGGAAAGCAGTTCCTGACAGATACAATTTCATTCTTCCCTCCATCGCAAGTCCAAGTCTACGTCGAATCTATGAAATAGGAGTTCTAATATCAAGCTCATTCTCTTATCAAGCGTATTCTCTGAGATTTACCTGGTTGCTTCTCATTTCGAAATCAACTATATTGGCACTACGTTTATTGAGATATTTGCTTACGAGAAAGGAATGTAATCCATGAGAGAAGGCATTCATCCTGAGTATAAGAAAGCAATCGTCACCTGCGTGTGCGGCAATACGTTTGAGACGCGTTCCACCATTGGTGATCTGAAACTTGAGATTTGTTCAGCCTGTCATCCGTTTTTCACCGGCCGTCAGAAGTTGGTCGATTCGGCAGGCCGGGTGGAACGGTACAATAAGAAGTACGCGAAGAAAACCGCGGAAGCTGCAACCTAAGGTCTGGCCCGTTACGCGGGTTGCACCGGAGATCTCTTTTTTGGAAACGTTCTGCCTCAGTTGGATATAGGTGGAACGTTTTTGTTTTGCAAGTGAAACAACCTGAGCGCCGTATGCACCTTTGCCTGTTTGAAGACATCACCGCTCTCAATTTCCAGCCTCTCACCTATTTTCGGCCGGTGTACGATCTCCGTTGTGGCATCTGGACTCTACGGGAACGAATCACGTTTTTCCTCCCAACATTTTCCGTTACGTTGTACTGCCGTCAATACCTCGCGCCATATGTGGCAGAGGTAAATCCGGATGCTGAAGTGAACGCAATCTCATCCGCCTCCTGTTTGTTCGTCAATGGCCGGTGCATCATGACACGATCGCTGGCCAAGCTTTTCGGAAAGGCCAAGGGCGACGTTCTTTTCATAATGGGGAATGATGTTGTTGCCGCCCGGCTTAGCGGAGAGAACCTCGCCAAATCGAGATCAGCCCTCTATACGGATGCTCTGGATTTGTCCGTTCTAACCGGCATCCCCACTGTTGAGGTGGATGCTCAGCTCGTTCGTTATCCGTGGGATTTGGTATCTGCGAACGAGACACAAATCGCTGCCGATTTCTCTCTTCTCAAGAAAGGAAAAGCGGTTGCAAGAAAGGGAGAGGTACATCGATCTGCAGTCCTAATCGGCAAGAAGAATATCCGTATCGGGAAGAAGAGCATTGTGGGCGCCGGGGCCGTTCTTGATGCGAGCGCGGGTCCGATCTTCATCGGTAGCAACGTCAAGATTTATTCCACGGCAGTTGTAGAGGGACCTTGTTTCATCGGCGACGGTTCTGCGATTAAGATAGGGGCAAAGATCTATGGCAACACAAGCATCGGCCCCGTCTGCAAGGTTGGCGGGGAGGTTGTGGAATCGATCTTTCATTCGCATGTCAACAAGCAGCACGATGGGTTCGTTGGTCACTCATACTTGAGCGAGTGGGTAAACCTCGGTGCAGGGACTACCACCAGTAACTTGAAGAATACGTACGGTACAGTGAAAGTACATATCAACGGTTCGTTGGTCGACTCGGGCAGAATGTTTGTTGGGCTCACTGCCGGTGATCATGTCAAGACCGGCATCAACTCGACACTTGACACGGGAACCGTGATATGCGCTGGGTCGAATATTTACGGCACGTCTATTCCGCCTAAGCACATACCACCATTCTCCTGGGGGTCGGCAGATCGATTTGAAAAATATGATCTCGAAAAGGCGCTGTCGGTTGCCCTGAAAGTGATGAGCAGACGAAACGTGACAGCGTCGCCGGCATATATGGACTTATTCCGCACAGTGTATACAATGACGAGAAATGGACAATCAAAACGCAGAGCCTGATGTTGTTGAACCCCGTGAAAAGAAAACTCTCTATCACGGGCCTCGCGGCACAGCGGTAAAAATACTCAATCGTGTTGAGCGGACTGATTCGTACCTCGATAAAGTCCTCGACGCAGAGCTGAAATCTCCGGAGCTGAACGATCTGGACAAGGGACTCCTCGCTGAAATTGTGCATGGCGTCCTCCGGTGGCAAAACAAGCTCGATTGGGTGCTGAACGGATTTTCTCACGGCAACTTTGCGAAGTCGGAGATCAACGTCAAGAACACCCTGCGCGTTGCGTTGTACCAGATCCTCTTTCTCGATCGGATCCCTCATGCTGCAGCGGTGAACGAAGGTGTCGAGTTCATCAAGCGAATCCGGGGGGACAAACCGGCCGGGCTGGTGAACGCCGTTCTTCGCAATGTCATCCGCAACATTGAAGGGATACGGTATCCCGATCCGGCGACCGATCAACTACAATATCTTACTGTTGTGTATTCGCACCCACAATGGATTGTCAAGAGGTGGCTGCCCCGTTTTGGATTTGAAGAGACGAAACAACTTCTTGCCACCAATAACGAACGCCCCGTTCTTTCCCTTCGCATCAACCGTTTGAAGGTTGAGCCTGGATATTTCCTGACGATGCTTGATCAGCAACAGATTCAATACACGGGATCAAGCCATATCGATTACTTTGTGAAGGTCAAGGCTCTCTCCAAAATCGGACAGATGGAATTATTCCGTAACGGGATGTTTACAATTCAGGATGAGAGCGCTGCGCTTCCGTGCCTGCTCATTGCAGCAAAGTCGAACGAACGCATAATCGATCTTTGTGCTGCCCCGGGAGGCAAAACAACGAACATGGCTGAGATGATGAGAAACACCGGCGAGGTCATTGCCATCGACCGGTATGAGGCTAAGTTGAACCTCATCAGAACTTCTTGCGAGCGCCTTGGGTTGCGAAATGTAAAGCTCCTGGCCGGCGATGCAACAACGCTCGAAATGGAGCCGGTTGACAAAGTGCTGCTCGACGCGCCATGCTCGGGCTTGGGTGTTCTCCCGAAAAAACCGGACATCAAATGGAAACGAGATCTCGTTGATATTCATAAGTTGGCAGCGATGCAGATGCAGCTTCTGGAGAATGCATCGAAGCTCGTAAAACCAGGCGGTGTACTTGTCTACAGTACCTGCACCACGGAGCCGGAGGAAAATCAAGAGATCATCAAGCAGTTTCTGGCTTCTCATTCTGAATACGCAGTCGAGAATGCAAAGCAGTTCGTGAACCATGATCTCGTAACGGACGAAGGGTACGTTGAGACATTCCCGCATCGCCACGCAATGGACGGATCCTTTGCCGTACGGATGGTGAAAGCCTCAGCGTAGCGTAGAAGCAAGTCCAGGCGGTTCCTTATCCACGGCAAATCCATCGTAATCAAACCTTGGAGCACCAATGGCCAATCTCATTGAACTTGTTTCTAAAGAGCTTCAACAGATGGAAGAAGCGAAAACCTACAAGTACGAGGTTCCGCTTGAGAGTGCACAGGATGGCGTTGTACGCGTGAATGGCAAGAATGTGGTGATGCTTGCATCGAACAACTATATCGGTTTGTCCAATCATCCGGTCGTTCGCAAAGCAGCTATCAAGGGAATCAAGGAATACGGATATGGAGTGGCCTCGGTACGTTTCATCTGCGGGACCCAGGACATCCATTTCGATCTTGAGCGGACAATATCAAAATTCCTCGGTACGGAAGATACGATTCTTTTTTCTTCGTGCTGGGCAGCCAACGAAGCGTTCTTTGCTTCGCTGACGAACGAGAGACTCGGGTTTGAGTCATACAAGGATGTAGTGTATTCAGACCGGCTGAACCATGCAAGTATCATCGACGGTCAGCGTCTGTGCAAAGCCGAGACGACGGACAAAAAAGTATACAAGCATGCCGATATGGATGACCTCGTCCGTATACTCAAAGAAGATGCGCAAAAGGATTACAGGCTTCGCATCATTGCAACTGATGGCGTGTTCAGCATGGAAGGGGACCTTGCTCCCCTGGACAAGCTGGTGGATATCGCCCGGAAGTATCATGCGACTTTGTTTGTCGACGATTCTCACAGCGTGGGTGTGTGCGGGAAAACAGGCCGTGGGACCCCTGAAGCGAAAAAAGTCCATGGTCAGGTCGATGTCCTTACAGGAACGCTTGGCAAAGCGATTGGCGGAGCAGCCGGCGGTTACATTAGCGGAAAGAAAGAATTGATCGCCTACATGCGACAGAAGGCACGGACATATATTTTCTCCAATTCACTGCCTCCTTCGATTGTCTATGGAGCGAACGCCGCGTTTCGTCTCTTGATGAAGAATAGATCTCTTGTGAAGCGGTTACACAAGAACACGGCCTACTTCAGGAAACAAATTGTGAAACTGGGTTACACGATCCTCGAAGGCGATCACCCGATCGTGCCGATCATGCTGGGTGAGGCGGCAGTGGCGCAGGATATGAGCAAGGAGTTACTTAAAGCTGGAGTGTACATCAAAGGGCTTTGGTACCCTGTCGTTCCGAAAGGAGAGGCCCGGTTGCGTGCACAGATTTCTGCTTCGCTTACCAAGAAAGACATCAACAGAGCGCTCAGTGCTTTTGAAGAGGTCGGAACGAAAATGGGCGTGATCTGATCGTGATGAGCACTTGCGAGAGACCCAAATCGTCCCGCTTCTTGTCCGGCAGCCTAAGTTACAGGCATCGTCTTCTAGTGACATTCGCTTAACGGTCGTGCAAATTATCGCTTGCAGAAGAATCATCTTTTCTTTATCTTATGACTCAAATTTGACAGTTCTGCCGTTGAAGCCCCGTGCTGTCGCAAAACCCCAATCACTGTCGTTCTTAACCAGAACCACTGATTTGCAGGCATGAGTACACTGAAAGTGTTTTCCGGACGGTCAAATCGTCCGCTGGCAGAGAAAATAGCGACGGAGCTGGGCGAACCACTTGGCCGTTGTGAGATAAAGACATTTAGCGACGGCGAGATTTGGGTTAAGTACAGTGATAATATCCGCGGGAGCGACGTCTTTATTGTTCAATCGACGATGCCCCCGGCTGAAAACCTGCTGGAATTGCTGATCATGATTGACGCAGCCAAGCGGGCTTCAGCGCGAAAGATTGCGGCGGTGATCCCGTATTTCGGGTATGCGCGGCAGGATCGGAAAGACCAACCCCGCGTGTCGATCACGGCAAAGCTGGTTGCAAACCTGATCATGACGGCCGGGGCCGATCGGGTGATTACGATGGATCTGCATGCGCCACAGATTCAGGGTTTCTTTGACATTCCCGTGGACCACCTGTATTCATCGGCGATATTGGTGAAGCATTTCAAGAAGCACAAGGTGACTAATCTCGCAGTCGCTTCACCCGATGTCGGCGGTATCAAGATGGCAAGGGCGTACGCGAAACGTCTTGAGGCGGACCTTATACTTATCGACAAGCGCCGCCCGCGGCAGAACGAAGCCGAAGTCATGAATATTATCGGCGATGTGAAGGGGAAGAACATTCTTATCGTCGATGACTTGGTTGACACAGCCGGGACCCTGTGTAATGCAGTTAAAGCTCTGAAGGATCAGGGCGCGCTTGATGTGTATGCGGCGTGTACGCATCCGGTGTTGTCAGGCAACGCGATTGAGCGGATGGAAAAATCAGACCTGAGAAAAATGATCGTTACGGATACGCTGCACGTGGCTGGAAAAACAAACAAGATCGTGGTAGAATCCGTTGCACACATCTTTGCGGAGGCGATGAAGCGGACGTTTAGACACATGTCGATTAGCTCGCTGTTTGATGTTGACAAAGGATAACGAAGAGGTATTTGAAGGAAGGGTGATAGCATGTCAGAAATTGTTTTGAATGCAGAAGTGCGTCAGACGATGGGGAAGCACGCAAAGCTCCTTCGCATCAAAGGGAGTATCCCTGGTGTTTTTTATGCGCACAACGAACCGAACATTAACATTCAGGTCCCAAAGGTAAATTTGGACCCGCTGGTTTTTACGACAGAAACGCACTTGATTGAGTTGCGCCTTGGAGACGGCACCACGAAGAAATGCATTCTGCGCGATGTGCAGTTCGATCCGGTGTCCGACAGACCTATTCATTTCGATCTGCAAGGGTTGAAGGAAAACGAAAAACTCACAATAGAAATTCCAGTGTCGTTGGTCGGCGGAACGCCAATCGGTGTTCGTGAAGGCGGCATGTTACAGCATATCATCCACCGATTGAAGGTTTCCTGTTTGCCAAAGGATATTCCTGAGAAGATCGAGGTGAACGTCGCTGAGCTGGCCATGAACCACTCCATTCACGTGCGTGAGTTGATCGTTCCGAACGTAACCGTTCTCGATAACCCTGATAGTCCAGTCGTGGCCGTCATTCCTCCGACTGTTATCAAGGAGCCTGAACCAGCTGCCGTTGGGGAAGAAGCTATTGCGGAACCAGAGGTACTTGGCAAGGGTAAGAAGGCTGAGGAAGGTGAGGAAGAAGTGGAGGGCGGTGCGGCACCGAAGGCAGACGCAAAGACTGCTCCTGTAAAGCCTGTTCCTGCAAAGGAAGAGAAGAAGGAAAAGAAAGAGAAGAAATAACATCGGCTACCAAGACATCTTGTGGATCCCATCATCATCGTTGGACTGGGTAATCCGGGGTTCGAGTATGAAGACACCAGGCATAATGTGGGATTCAAGGTCGCCGATGCGCTTGGTCGCAAACTAAAGAAGAAATTCAAACCCGGTCGAGGTGAGTACCTGATCGCCTCTGCGAGTGTCGGTGGGAAACAGGTTGCGATCATCAAGCCGCTTACGATGATGAACAACAGCGGTGTGGCGGTCGCCGAGGTGGTTGATGAGTTTGGCGTATCGTTGCAGAACCTTCTGGT
>CAYPVN010000023.1:4283-8752 GCA_964414155.1 uncultured Chitinophagales bacterium | reverse complement strand
AATGACCGCCCGGGCTTCAGATACGGCGCTGGAGATTGTGCAGTCGGGGTTTCCACGAGCTATGAACAAGTTTAATATGTAGGTAGTGCGGTACCCTTTCAAACCAGCTCTCGGAAGCGTACCCCTCTGTTCTCCAATTCACCGCCTGGTGATTATTGGAGGACCGTCTAATTCACAATTAGAAGTCCAAAGGGAGGTGAGTTCATGGACACATCAAAGAAGATTTACGAAACCACGATCATTGTGAACGCGTCGCTCGACGATCCTCAGGTCGATGCGGTCATTGGGCGTGTTCAGGATACCATCACGAAAAACGGGGGTGCTATTTCCTCCGTGAACAAGTGGGGAAGGAAGCGGCTTTCGTATTCCATCAACAAGAAGACAAACGGGTTCTACGTCAACATGGAGTTCGAAGCGCCCGGCAGCCTTCTTGCATTGCTGGAGCGTTCATACCAGCTTGATGAGATGATCCTGCGTTACTTGACGACTCGACTCGATGCAAAAGCTCTTGCAGCGCGGGCTGCAATGCCGGCTCCGCCGCCGGCAGCAGTGGAAGAACCGGTGGCCGTGCCGACCCGCGAGCCATTATTCGAGGGAAGTTCGGAAGAGAAGAAGTGACCGTCACATACGATATCTTTACCGAACGTCCAACCACCACACGCAGAAGGAGAATTAAGCTTTGAAACCAATGCAACGGAAACCACGGCGCGAGAAAGAGAGCCAGATGCCTCGCAAGAAGCGGACCTGCCGCTTTTGCGATGCAAAGGAAATCTACATCGACTATAAAGATGAAAAGAGGCTGCAACGTTTTGTGACTGAGCAGGGAAAAATCATCCCCAAGCGCATTACAGGAACGTGCGCCAAGCATCAGCGTCAGCTTGTGCATGCCATCAAGCGTGCACGGCATCTTGCACTGCTGCCGTTTGTCTCAGATACGATCCGATAGGACAGAGGAGAGCATATGAAGGTCATACTACGCAAAGAGCATGAGAAACTCGGAGCCATTGGTACCGTTGTGGATGTAAAAGATGGCTATGCGAGAAATTTCCTGATTCCACGAGGGGTTGCGTACCTTGCCAATGAAGGCAGTATGCGCGCCCTCGCCGAAGAAAAAAAGCAGGCCGAGATGCGGTCGAACAAGGAACTGAAAGTGAGTCAGAGACTTGCTGAGGAGTTGGAGAAAGTTTCCATAACTCTGCAGATGAAAGTCGGAGAGGATGAAAAACTCTTCGGTGCGGTCACATCGCAGATGATTGCCGACTCGCTGAAAGAAAAGGGGTTCGACATCGACAAGCGCATCATTGAACTCGATGAACCGATCAAGGCGCTTGGCATCTACAACGTGAACATCCGCCTCCACCAGAATGCCTCAGGCAAAGTCAAGGTCTGGGTTGTAAGAGAATAAGATCAACAAATAGAATCCTGTCCGATCATGGACGGGATTCTCGTTCATGTCCTTCCCCCATTGCTCACTTGGATTTGTTTCGCATCTAGCTGGCTATTTGACTTTTCGTGTCAAACAGGGTATTTTAATAAGCAATCCCTTATGTGGGATGGGAATTGACCTTACGAAAAAGAACTGAAAGGATTATGGCAAAAGAAGTAAAGACACTTGAAGACGTTACGATCCGGTTCGCTGGGGATTCCGGGGATGGCATGCAGCTGACCGGAACGCAGTTTACCAACACGGCCGCTATATTGGGCAACGACCTTAGCACACTTCCTGATTATCCTGCCGAGATTCGCGCACCGGCCGGCACTACCTACGGGGTCAGCGGGTTCCAGATTCATTTCGGCAGCACGGATATCCTGACACCGGGTGATACCTGCGACGTGCTCGTAGCGATGAACCCCGCAGCGCTTGTTACCAATGTGAAAATGCTTCGCGATGGCGGAACGATCATTGTCAATGAGGATTCGTTTACCGAGAAGAACTTCAAGATAGCAGGCATTACTTCCAACCCGCTCGACGATGGGACGGTCAGTCGTTACCAGGTGCATAAGGTGCAGATCAGCAAGATGACGTCCAACGCACTTGCGGACATGAATCTCTCCACAAAATTCGTGGACAAGACCAAGAACTTCTTCGCGCTGGGGTTGATGTACTGGATGTACAACCGACCGCTTGATCAATCGATCAAATTTATCGAGAACAAGTTTGGGAAAAAGGATCCTCAGGTTGCTGAGGCAAACTTGCGTGTGCTCAAGGCGGGTTATAATTATGGCGATACGGTTGAGATCTTCACAACTCGATATGAAGTAAAGCCGGCGAAACTGCCCCCCGGCAAATATCGCAACATCATGGGGAACACCGCAACGGTGCTCGGACTCGTTGCTGCATCGAAAAAAGCCGGACTTCAGCTTTTTCTCGGGAGCTACCCCATCACACCGGCAAGTGACATTCTCCACGAGCTATCGACGTTGAAGCATTTCGGAGTGAAGACCTTCCAGGCGGAGGACGAGATTGCGGCCGTTTGTTCCGCGATAGGCGCGTCGTATGGAGGCGCTCTTGCGGTTACTTCAACCAGTGGACCCGGAATGGCGCTGAAAACCGAAGCACTCGGATTGGCCATCATGCTTGAGCTCCCTCTTGTCGTGATCAATGTGCAACGCGGCGGGCCGAGTACGGGCTTGCCGACCAAAACGGAACAGGCGGACTTGCTGCAGGCTGTCCACGGCCGCAACAGTGAATCGCCACTTTGTGTTCTTGCAGCCTCAACGCCTGCAGATTGTTTTTTAGCCGCGTATGAAGCTGCTCGCCTTGCCATAAAGTTCATGACTCCGGTCATCTGTTTGACCGATGGGTACGTGGCGAATGGCGCCGAACCATGGATGGTTCCCGACGTCGGTGATTTGCCAGAAATCCCCGTTGAGTTTGCAAAGAATCCTGCCACGTTCATGCCCTACGCACGTGACGAAAAAACGCTTGCACGGCCATGGGCCATACCCGGCACGCCGGGACTCGAACACCGCATCGGTGGACTGGAAAAGGAACACATTACGGGAAATATCAGCTACGATCCTGAGAACCATGATTTCATGGTGAAGATGCGGGCTGCAAAGATTGAGCGCATTGCCAACGATGTTCCGCTTCAGGATGTCGAAGGAGATCAAGAGGGCGATTTGCTTGTAGTCGGCTGGGGAAGCACCTACGGCTCCATCAAGAGTGCCGTGACCAATGCAAGAGCGAAGGGACTTTCAGTATCTCACGCCCACATTCGATATTTGAATCCATTTCCAAGAAACCTTGGGGAGATTCTCTACAAGTTCAAGAATATCCTCGTTCCGGAGATCAACAACGGACAGCTTGTGTCATTATTGCGCGCAAAGTACCTCGTTCCTGCAATCGGCCTGAACATAATTCGAGGATTGCCGCTCCGATCCGAGGAGATTGAGGAGCAGATTACTTCTATGGTAGGAGGAGGGTAATGCCTGAGACAACAGTAAAAGAGGCGGGTGCACCGGTTAAGCTTACGGTCAAGGATTTTCAGTCCGACCAGGATGTCCGCTGGTGCCCGGGCTGTGGTGATTATTCTATTCTTGCACAAGTGCAGCGTGTTTTTCCCGAGTTCCTTCACAAGAAGGAGAATTACGTCGCGGTTTCCGGCATTGGCTGTTCCAGCCGCTTCCCATATTACATGGACATTTACGGTGTTCATGGCATTCATGGACGTGCAACCGCCATTGCTTCGGGTGTCAAGATGGCGAACCCCGAATTGGATGTCTGGGTTGCTACGGGAGATGGCGACGGACTCAGCATCGGTGGCAATCACATGATTCACTTGCTGAGACGTAATTTCAACATCAAAATTCTTTTGTTCAATAATGAGATTTATGGATTGACGAAGGGCCAATACTCTCCGACATCCATACTCGGCCAGGTCACCAAGTCGACCCCGGCGGGAGTGATTGACTACCCGTTCGTTCCTGTTTCACTGGCGCTTGGTGCCGGTGCAACGTTTGTAGCAAGGACGATGGATCGGGATCCGAAACATTTGCAGGAAATCGTCCGTCGGGCGGAGAAACACGTCGGGTGTTCGTTCATTGAAATCTATCAGAATTGCAATGTCTTCAACGATGGTGCCTTCTTCACTTTCACCGAAAAAGACAGTCGCGATGACCACGTGGTCTACCTTGAACATGGCAAGCCGCTTGTGTTCGGGAAGCAGAAGGAGAAGGGGATTAGACTGAACGGATTTACTCCGGAAGCCGTCAACATTACGGAAGGCAAATACTCCACAAGCGATCTCCTCGTTCACAATGAGAACGATTCAACCCTCGCCTTCATCCTTACGAATATGATTCACAATCCAGAGCTTCCGCGAGCAATGGGCGTCTTTCTTGCCACGCACCGCTTCACATATGAAGAGGCCATGGGCGAACAAATTGCAAAGGCCAAAGCGGAAAAAGGCGAAGGCGATTTGCAGGAGCTGCTGGATGGAGATGAGACGTGGGTGATCCAGTAGAGT
>CAYPVN010000023.1:1588-4183 GCA_964414155.1 uncultured Chitinophagales bacterium | reverse complement strand
AGGCGATTTGCAGGAGCTGCTGGATGGAGATGAGACGTGGGTGATCCAGTAGAGTAGGAATCTGATAGAGAATTCAAGAACCTCCGCATTCTGTGGAGGTTCTTTCGTTTGTGGCTAACCCATCCTTTGTTGTTCCCCCTCAAATCTGTATATTAAACCATACTTTTGTGCCAAAACCCAATGCAGTGAATGGATTCCACGGTTGTTCTCCCGTACTTTCAGAATCATCAAAAATTTGTTCTTACCACACACGTCAACCCTGACGGGGATGGCCTCGGTTCCGAACTCGCGCTTGCCGAATGGCTGATCTCACGCGGCAAACGGGTCAGCATCATCAACTACAGCTCCACGCCGGCGGTGTATGTGTTTCTTGATAAGCACAGTCGCATAAAACAGTTTAGCGAATCGAGAGACTCTCGCACAATTGCGGAAGCAGATGTTATCGTTGTCCTCGACACCAATCATCCGGATCGTTTGCGTACGATGCAACAGGCCGTACTTTCCAGTAAGGCCATAAAGATCTGTATTGATCACCATCTTGATCCAGCTCCGTTCGCCAATCACTACCTCATTGATGATGATGCGACCTCCACCGGAGAGATCGTCTACAAGTTACTTCATGAATTGAATGGACCCAACCTCACCCCCTCGATTGTGGAGCCTCTTTACTGTGCCATCATGACCGACACGGGCTCATTTCGCTATCCTCGTGTCGATGCAGAGATTCACCGGATTACTGCACACCTCATCGAGTGCGGCGCCGATCCTGTGAAGATCTATCAGGGTGTGTACGAATGTTGGTCGCCGGGACGCATCCACCTGCTGGGGGAGATTCTGGCAAGCCTGAAAACGGAGTACAGCGGCAAGCTGGCCTATGTCACGCTTACACAAGAAATGCTGAAGCGAACCGGCACGAAAGAAGAGGACACGGATAATTTCACCGTCTATCCAATGAGCGTTGAAGGAGTGGTAGTGGGGATCCTATTCCTCGAACTTGCAAATGGCGTAAAGATCAGCTTCCGCTCCAAGGGGGAAATCCCGATCAACGAACTGGCAAAGGAGTTTGGGGGGAACGGGCACAAAAACGCAGCTGGCGCACGATTGCGGGACGTTCGTTTGGAGGATATCACAGGCAAGGTATTGCAGGCAGCCAACAAGTACGTACATTGATCGGGAGGAACATGATTAAACTCACCGCACAGAAAACCAGTCTAACAAACGTCGCTGCGGACGTTGTTGCATGTTTTATCGCGGAGGATAAACAGTTCTTCACGCGGCAAACGAATGATCTGATCCGTCGCACACAAGCCGCTTCGACGCCGATGGATAAGGGGATGTTTTCTGGCAAGGAATCCGAAACGCTCTTACTCTACGGGAAGAAAGGGAAGAGTAAGGTTCTTCTTCTTGTGGGACTCGGCAAGGCTGAAAAACTCACAGTCGAAAAGCTCCGGTGCGCAGCTGCAACAGCGGCGAAGTCAGCACAAAAAGTGAAAGCAAAATCTCTCGCGTTGATAGTGCCGGACGCAGCTACTATCGAGGCAAGCGAAACTTTGAGGAAGGAACTTGGAGATTCATGGCAGTCGCTCGGCAGTGCTCTGAGCGAAGGTGCCGTGTTGAGCAGTTACTCGTTTGATAAGTACTTCACGAAACGGGAGGACAAGAAATCCTATCTACGCTCGGTTCTGATCGCATCCGATAATCAGTCGCGCACGGCCGAGATCGCACGAGGCATTCGTTACGCCAAAGTTGTCTGTGAGGCAACGTTCCTTGCCCGTGACCTTGCCAATGCACCCGGAAATGAAATTTACCCCGAAACGCTGGCAGAGAGAGCTGAAGAAGCCGGGATAAAGACGGGCTTCTCTGTTACCATCTTCGATGAAGACAAAATCAAAGATCTCAAAATGGGCGGGCTTCTGGGAGTCTCGCAGGGAAGTTCAAAGCCGCCGCGATTTATCCAGATGGAGCTCAACGGCGAAGACGAGGATCTTCCCACAATAGTCCTTGTTGGCAAGGGCGTAACATTCGATTCAGGCGGCGTTTCCATAAAGCCGTCTGCGGGCATGTCTGAAATGAAGATGGATATGTCTGGCGCAGCTGCAGTGATCGGAATCATGCAAGCAGCAGCGCGGTTGAAACTGCCAGTGCATCTGGTGGGGCTTGTCCCAGCAACGGAGAATATGCTTGGTGGAGCCGCATTGAAGCCCGGAGACGTTATTACCCATTACAACGGTGGTACATCCGAGGTTGACAATACGGACGCGGAAGGCCGGCTGATTCTCGCCGATGCACTGGGTTATGCGAGCACATTTAAGCCGGATGCTGTGATCGATATTGCAACACTCACCGGCGCATGTGTTGTTGCGCTCGGCCATTACGCAACCGGTATGATGGGCAACAATCAGGAGTTGATGGATGAGCTCAAAACATCCGGCGAGCGGACGTATGAACGCGTCTGGCAACTTCCGATGTTTGATGAGTATGAGAAGCTTGTCAAGAGCGATATTGCAGATGTAAAAAACGCGGGTGGCAGATGGGGTGGAGCTATCACGGCTGCAATGTTCTTAAAAAAATTCATCGGTGACTACAAATGGGTGC
>CAYPVN010000023.1:0-1488 GCA_964414155.1 uncultured Chitinophagales bacterium | reverse complement strand
GCTATCACGGCTGCAATGTTCTTAAAAAAATTCATCGGTGACTACAAATGGGTGCATCTCGATATTGCGGGGACTGCCATTCTCGAAGAGGCGCTCCCCTACGCACCAAAGGGAGGATCGGGTGTGGGAGTGCGGTTGCTTGTTGACCTCCTTCAAAACTGGAAGCAGTAGGGTAAGCCCTGTTCATGGAAGACTTTTCTTGGAGGGATGTATGAATCGTGCGGGTGTTTTGATGTTCATGGCTGCGTTATTGGCACGGCTGGTCATTGCACAAGAAATTCCGGAGCAGCACCGACCGGCGACGCAGCAATTCATTTTCTATGATGCGGTCAATTTGATTTCAGCGGATTCAGCGCGTGCGCGTGTCGACATCCATTATCGCATCGACGCCGATTTCTTCGTTCCGGTTCGCAACACCGACCCGTCCATCACCTCAGACTTCAAACGCCGCGGAGAGATTCTGATCGAATTGATCGATTCCCTCGAGACCTCGCAGGCACGGGACATTAATCGTCTTGAAGCGGGAACCGCCTTTTCTGAATCAGATCCTGAAGCAAAGAAATGGTATCAGGGGGTTGTATCGTTTACGGTTTCCCCCGGACCGTACAAAATCGTGTTTGATGTTGATGACCTCGAATCCGAGCGGAAGTACCTGAACAAGGATGTCACGATCCGGGCAAAGCGCCTCGGTAATACTAAACTGGAGGCTTCAACGCCGCTGTTTATCTATCAGCCCGATAGCAGTACAACGCCAATGAGTCTGGTTGCACAGAATTTTGGCGGTAACCTTGTATTCGGGAAGAAGAGCGCTCTCTTCTTTCAGCTCGCATCTCCCGATCCTTCAGATTCATCGTTGTGGATTGAATACACCTTCTCGACAAGCAAATCCCGTTTCCGCGACCCGGAACCGGTGCTCACGGACACTGCGCGCAATGTGGTTATCCTGCCACCGGTCATTCCCGAAATCAAGAGATGGAGCGATTCGGTTGGCTACGATCTATCTTCGACTTCCGAATCGGGGATGTACAACGTGATCGTGCCACTGTCGGTCGAGGCGCTACCGCTGCGACCGTACGACCTTCTCGTCAAGATTCGACGCGGATCTTCCGAAACGGAGATTACGAAATCGTTCCAAATGATCTGGCCTGATATGCCTTTATCATTGAGAGACATTGATTACGCTCTGGATGCATTGAAAATTATCACCCGTGAAGAGCAGCTCGATTCGATGAAACGGGGTGATCTTGAAACCCGCCGCAGTGCGCTGGAGGCATTCTGGAAGGAAAAAGACAAGTCGCCCGAAACTGCATATAACGAAGTAATGGCGGAGTTTTATCGACGGGTTGACTATGCCAGGAAAACCTTCGGGACGCTGCGCGAGCCGGATGGCTTCAAGTCGGATCGCGGCCGCATCGTCGCGCTGTACGGTCAACCGACGAGGATCGAGAGGACACTTGATTCTTCCGCTGGGTTCCGTGAGTCATGGTC
>CAYPVN010000022.1:16504-18640 GCA_964414155.1 uncultured Chitinophagales bacterium | reverse complement strand
CGGTGCGATCGCGTGGCAACAGGCGTCGTTGAGGCGGCGAAGAAAGTGCATGTCAATATCCCCGTCGTTGTGCGGCTTGCAGGCACCAATGCCGAGCTTGCCGCAGATATCCTGAAAAACGCTGGGTTGAATTTCCTCGTTGCCGGTAGTTTGAAGGAAGCTGCAGAGAGAGTAACCCAGGCAATCCGTAACTAAGAGGAGGAGCTATGAGGGCCATAACCAGCGTCAAGAGGATTACGAATCCCTACTCCAAACGCATCTTGTCCAATGTGATCGGTCAGGAACCGCTCGAAATCCTTTCGTCGACTCCGGGCCGTCTCCGTCGGCTCGTGGCGGGGTTGAGCGAGAAACAACTCCGGACAAAACCGGGCAAAGGGCGGTGGGCGATAGTTCAGATTGTTTCCCATCTCGCGGACTCTGAGATCGTTGTGGCGTTCCGGCTTCGGATGGCGATTGCGCAATCCGGCTCGCCCCTTCAGGCGACCGACCAGGATAAGTGGGCCGCGGGATTGAAATATCAGCGGGCCAGCGTCAGGCAAAAGATCGAGCTCTTCACTGCCCTCCGTAAGGACACCGTCGCACTGCTCCGCTCATTGAAGTCGGAAACATGGCACCGCTTCGGCATGCACGAAGAGCGCGGGAAGGAAACTGTCGAGCGGATAGCACAGATGTATGCGGGCCATGACGTGAACCATGTCCGTCAAGTGGAAAGTATCCGACGCTCATTTCTCGAACGAGTGCGTAAGTGAAGCTGAACGAAAATTATGAGCCCGTGATCGGTCTTGAAGTCCATGCGCAGATGCTGACGAAGACGAAGGCATTCTGTGGCTGTCCGACTACATTTGGCGATGAGCCCAATACCAATGTGTGTCCGGTTTGTCTTGGCTTGCCTGGTAGTCTGCCGGTTCTTAACATCACTCTTGCGGAATTTGTCCTGCGGATGGGTCTGGCACTGAACTGCACCATCGCTCGGCGGTCGGTGTTTGCCCGGAAAAACTACTTTTATCCGGATCTTCCAAAGGGCTACCAGATTTCCCAGTACGAGGCACCGATTAGCACCAGCGGGTATATAGAAATCGAAGCGGAGGATGGTGGCAAGAAGAGAATTGGTATCACACGCATTCACATGGAGGAAGATGCGGGCAAGTCGATTCACGACCTGGATGCGGATACGCTCGTGGACGTGAACCGCTGCGGCGTTCCGTTGATTGAGATTGTGAGCGAACCGGATCTGCGATCCGCTCGTGAAGCGCATCTTTATCTTTCAGCGATCAAGCAGATTGTGACCTATCTTGGAATTTGCGACGGAAACATGGAAGAGGGAAGCCTGCGGTGCGACGCAAACATATCGGTGCGGAGGAAAGGGAACAAAGAGCTCGGCGTGAAAACGGAAGTGAAGAACATGAATTCATTCCGCAACGTCGAGCGCGCGCTGGAGTATGAGATCAACAGGCAAATTCAGCTCATTGAGGATGGAGAAACTGTTGTGCAGGAGACGCTCTTGTGGGATGCGAACCAGAACGTGGCGTATTCCATGCGGAGCAAGGAAGAGGCTCACGACTACCGGTACTTCCCCGATCCGGATCTAGTGCCGGTACTAGTCGATGAGAAGTGGATCGCGAGGTCAAGACAGCAGTTGCCGGAGCTTCCTACGGCGCGACGCGATCGTTTCATCTCAGCGCTGGGTCTTCCGAAGTACGATGCAGATGTACTCACGGTAGAAAGAGGAGTGGCTGATTATTTTGAGAAAACACTTGCAGAACTTTCCCGGATTACCAGAAAACCTGAAAAGGAGAATGCCAAGGCCGCGAGTAACTGGGTGATGACCGATGTCTTGCGCGTTGTAAGTGAAAAGAAGATCAGTATAGACGTGTTTCCTGTCGGACCGGAACAGCTGGCAAAGATGATCGGCCTTATCTATGACGGTACCATCAGCGGCAAGATTGCGAAGGATGTCTACGAGGAAATGCTGGAGTCTGGGGAAGACCCGCGAGCGATCGTCGAAAAGAAGGGCTTGATCCAAATCTCGGATGTCGGTGCAATCGAACAGGTCATCAAGGGTGTGCTCGGAGCAAACAAGCCGCAGGTCGAGAAGTATCTCGCGGGAAATGAAAAAGTCTTCGGTTTCTTCGTTGG
>CAYPVN010000022.1:10872-16404 GCA_964414155.1 uncultured Chitinophagales bacterium | reverse complement strand
TCAAACTTGGCGCGCAGAACATGTCCGAGCATGACGACGGTGCCTTTACAGGTGAAGTGTCGTGGAAGATGCTTCGTTCGGTCGGGTGTGACTATGTTATCCTTGGACACTCGGAGCGGCGTCAGTATTTTCATGAGACTAATGACCTCGTAAACCGGAAGGCGAAGAAGGCGCTTGCGAACGGGCTTAAGCCAATCCTCTGTGTAGGAGAGAATTTGGAAGAGCGTGAGCGAGGTATAACAGATCAGATCATTAGCACACAAATAAAGGGAGTGCTGGAAGGCATCTCGTCTGCGGATATGGAGAACGTCACGGTCGCGTATGAACCCGTGTGGGCAATTGGCACCGGCAAGAATGCGACTCCCCTTCAGGCTCAGGAGGTTCATCAATTGATCAGAAAACTCATTTCACAACAATACATGTGGTCGCTGGCCGAGAGGATCACAATTCAATACGGCGGGAGTGTAAAACCTGAGAACGCAGAAAATCTTCTAGCCCAGAATGATATTGACGGAGCCCTCGTAGGTGGGGCCTCGCTCAATGTGGAATCGTTTGCTTCGATTGCCGAAGCCGCGAGAAGTTAATCATCAAAAGACTCTCCCTTCACCTTCAAAACCTTTGATTTTCGTTGCTTTCCGGGTACTTTATGCTTATATTTTGAGCAAGAAAATCCTACCCCCACGTGGTAAGAGATAGTTGTCCAAAAAGACCCCAAAATTGATTTTTTTGCCGGTTCGTTATCTCCTCCTCCATATTCTCCGAGTTTCTATCTGTTTTTGTCTGCTCTATTCTCCGATTTTTGCGGCTGAATACCGTTTTTTTGAGAATGGGACTTCAACTGTCCGGGGGTCGGATTCCGGGTTTATGCTTGATACCCCCCTAAGAATCAAGATCGACCTTGCAGGTTCCTGGAACTACTCAATCGAAGGGGGGCCTTCGGGTGAGGTGAGGGTTCCGAGCGCGTATGATTTTGTGGGGAAGGTCATGTTCGAGCGGACGTTCGAGGTTACAGATGAGCAGATTGAGAATTACGATTTCCAATTTGTCATGGTGGGAACGAACTACAACTGTGAAGTTTCCCTGAACGGGGATTTCATAACGAGTCACATTGGCGGGCACACGAGCTTTACCCAGCCGATTCCGAGAAATGTCCTTCAGCCGGGAAAGGAAAACGTGGTGAGGGCTCTTGTGGACAACGAGCTTGACTCCCGGAAGACGCTCCCTTTACATTCGCAGGTTTGGGGATGGAGAAACTACGGCGGCATTCTCCGGGATGTGTTCATCCTTGGAACGCCGAAGTTGTTCATCCGTGAGCTCGCCCTGCAATCTGAGCTGGGGAACGACTTCACGTCAGCAAGAGTCTTTGCGAGCGCAATCATAGACGGATCCATCGAACTCCCTCAGCCTGGGCCATCAAGCAAGAAGGGAACGGGCCCGGGTTTTTATCTTGAGATATTTGATAAGATCTCGGGTTACGCGGTGGGGAAGAGTGCGATCATTCCGCTGGTTCGTAATGGAGAGACGTGGGAACCCGTGAAATCCGAAATCACCATTCAGAATCCGAAACTCTGGAGCCCGGAATACCCGGAACTGTATCTCGTCAAATCATACATTGTTCGGACTGAAAACAAGGAGCTGGTATTCCTCGATGAGTATGATTTGAACTACGGAGTGCGGCAGTTCAGGATTGCTGATGGGGACTTCATGCTGAATGGTACCCGCGTGATCTTGAAAGGGGTAATCTGGAACGAAGATCATCCAACGTGGGGTGGTGCATTAACATATGAGGAGATGGAGAAGGACGTTGTCCTGATCAAGAATCTCGGCGCGAATCTCATTCGATTTGGCAACCATCCTCCCCATCCATATATGCTGAACTTATGTGATCGGTACGGTCTCTTTGCAATGGAAGAGCTGCCCGTATCGAATGTTCCCGGGCCCATTCTCTCGGAAGAGTACTATATGGATCTTGCCGGGACAAGGATGCGGGAAATGATCGCGCGCGATCGGCACCATCCGTCGGTCATTGCGTGGGGTATCGGCGATGAGTTACAGCCCTCTGCTGTCGAGACACGGCAGTTTGTGGAAACACTTGTTCGCCTTGCTAAGTCGCTGGATAACCGCGCTACGTATTTTGGCACGCGGATGTTCGAGCACGACATTTGTACTGACATTGTTGACATTGCCGCTCTGAACGTTCATGGCGGAGATGTAAAGGTGTTCAGGAAGGAGCTCGAAGATTGGAAGGCGCGTAATCCCGGGAAGCCGGTTATCGTTTCAAAGTTTGGTACGGAAGTCCAGCAAAGCAATCGTAATGGCTACAGCGATCCGCTTTCATACGAAGCACAGGCACGGTTCTACATTCAGCGCTTTGATGTGATCAAGTCATTGAACTACGATGGCGCCATCGTTTGGGCATTTAACGATTGGCGCGGTGATCGACCTGCGCTTACCGTCAATGCTGCTGACCCCCGCATGCATAGCATGGGACTGGTGAGTTTTCAGCGGGAAAAGCGTCTCGCGTATGAGGCGGTGCGTTCGGTATTCCGGGGTGAAAAATTCGTTGCACTGCCTATAGGAAATTACAGCACGAGTGCACCTATCATCTACGTTCTTACAGGACTGGTGGTCCTGATCGGTGGAGCATATTTTTACAACGTCAGCCGGCGGTTCAGGGAGAATCTAAACCGCGCATTCATGAATTTCTACAACTTCCTTGCAGATGTGCGAGATCAACGCATTGTTACGATCCTTCACAGTACGCTCCTGGGAATTATTGTTTCCGTAGCAACCGCGATAGTCTTGTCGAGTATACTGTATCATTTCCGTGATAGTTGGGTCCTGGATAATGTGCTCTCGTACATCCTGGTTACCGACCAGATGAAAGAAACCGTCATCCATCTGATCCGTGATCCCCTTAGGTTCATCGCCACATTCTCCCTGCTGTTCTTTCTGGCGCTCGTCTTGACAAGCGGATTGATATTGATGATCTCTCCGCTCTTCAAGTCCCGGGTGTATCCGTTTCATGCATATTCCATTACGATGTGGGCGACGCCGCCGCTGCTCATACTTGTCCCGATTGGCATGATCCTGTATCGCGTCATGGAAAGCAGTGTTTATGTGATACCGACGATTATTTTGGTGATAGTTCTTCTGCTCTGGGTGCTTGTGCGTCTCCTCAAAGGCATCTCTATTGTTTTTGATACGTATGCGCTCAAAGTCTACCTTGTGGGACTGGCCTCCATAGTCGGAGTAATCACCATTGTGTATTTCTACTTTGATTATACGCAATCGACTTCGATGTATCTGACGTTCATGTATAGTGTGATGACCAATTCCCGCTGACGATCACAAATAGCCGTACGCCATGTATTTATCCAAACTTGAAGTTATCGGGTTCAAATCCTTCGCGCAGAAGGTAAACCTTACGTTCGACAGCGGTATCTCTGCAATCGTTGGACCCAACGGCTGCGGCAAGACCAATATCGTAGATGCGATCCGTTGGGTATTGGGAGAGCAACGGTACAGCGCGTTGCGCAGCGAGAAGATGGAAGACGTGATTTTCAACGGTACGAAGACGCGCAAGCCCCTTGGTATGGCGGAGGCGTCGCTCGTAATTGAAAACACGAAGGGCATTCTGCCGTCCGAGTATTCTCAGGTGACCGTCAGCCGGCGAGTGTATCGCTCCGGCGAGAGCGAATATCTGCTGAACAAAGTCCCCTGCCGGCTCAAAGATATCCTCGACCTGTTCATGGATACCGGCATGGGCGCCGATGCGTATTCCGTGATCGAGTTGAAAATGGTGGAGACGATCCTGAGCGACAAGGCGGATGAACGCCGCCGACTCTTTGAAGAAGCGGCAGGAGTCACCAAGTACAAACACCGCCGCAAGGCTGCGTACAGGAAACTCGAGAGCGTTCAGGCAGACCTCGTTCGCGTCAACGATATTGTCTCAGAAGTCCAGAAAGCGGTCACGACTCTTGAGCGGCAGGCGAAGAAGGCCGGGCAGTTTAACGATGTGCGTTCACGGCTGAAGTCGATGGAAATCGATTTGATGGAGCGTGAATATGCACAGCTTTTTAGCCGCATCAAACCACTCGAGGAGCGACTCTCTGCATTGAGTTTTGATAAGGACAAGATTGACACAGACCTCTCGCAAGAAGAGGGATTGCATGAGACACTGCGCGGGACCATGAGCGACCTTGAAAAGAGGCTTTTGGAAACCCAACGAGATGTCAGTCAGCAGATGGAGAAGATTCATCAGGTGGAGCAGAAGAACCTCATTGCAGTCGAGCGCATCAAGGCGCTTCACGACAACATTGCTCGGTTCGAAAATGAGAAGAAGGAGTTGCACGATGAGAGAACGAATCTTGAAGCGCTGAAGATCACACTGCATGAGCGTATCGGAGAACGGACCGGAGAACTTGGACGAGCAACCGAGGACCTTCGTCGTGCGCAGGAAGAGTTGCGCGTGTACGAGCAGCGGCTCAATGCCAAGAAGAGCGATCTTCAGTCATTGAACGACCGGACTATTGCACTTGTGCACGAGATCGCGGAAAAGCAGGCGGTCCTGGATAAGAAAAAAGGACGTGTGGAGAATCTTCTGGGCCGGTCCATGCACGCCGCTGAGGAAAGCGCTTCTTATGAGAGCGAGATTGTGCGGCTCGACGGGCAAATCGCGATACTTACTGCACAAGACAAACAACTGAGGAAGGCCTTCACTGAAGCTGAGATGCGTTTCTATGAGGCAGAGTCAAAGAAGAAGGAGCTCAGGGAAAGACTCGACGAACTTCATCGGAAGGAGGTGGAGATTCAGAGCGAAATTGAGCGCAAGAAAGCCCGAGCCGATTTCTTGAAGGGTCTCATCGAAAGCCGAGAAGGTCTCTCCGAAGGAACACGGTATCTGTGCACTGCGGATGCATGGAAGTCATCACGGAAGCTGACTGTAGCGGACGCAATTTATGCCGAACCAGACTACCGCACTGCAATCGAATCTGCTCTTGGTGAATTTGCCGGCTGCCTCATTGTGGATTCTCCAGAAGATGCAGAGGATGGGATTGATCTTTTGAAGCAGGAGCACCGGGGCAAGGCAACCTTCGTTTGTCTCAACCGGGTTCCCGAGATCCGGTCCCGGCACAGGTTTCCCAAAATACCGGGTATTATTGGTTGGGCGGGGACGCTTGCACGGTTTGATGCGGTGTATGCACCTCTCTTCAGACTTATTCTGGATAGAGTTTTGATTGTCGATAATGCGACCACTGCTGCACACGTCGCTGAATCGTTGTCGGGAGTTCGGTGCGTAACGCTTGATGGTGAGGTTGTGACTGGCTTTGGCCTGGAGAGGGGTGGTAGTAAGCGGCATGACGAAGGTGGAGCCATCGGCAAACAGGCGCAGATTGAAGATATTCAAAAAGAGATTGAAAGCCTGAACGGAGAGGTTGCATTACTCCACAGCGCACAGCGGGAGACTTCGACCGAGCACGATGCGATTAGCCTCAAAGAGATCTCTGATGGGGTGAAGTCTCTTGAGAA
>CAYPVN010000022.1:3091-10772 GCA_964414155.1 uncultured Chitinophagales bacterium | reverse complement strand
AGCACGATGCGATTAGCCTCAAAGAGATCTCTGATGGGGTGAAGTCTCTTGAGAAAGAGATGAGTGCTGTTGAAATACGTATCGCTCAATTGCAGTTTGAAAAGAAACGCGCAGGGGATATTATCTCGAAGAACGCTGAGGAGCTTGAATCTGTATCAGGTGAATCTGAGGCTCTCACTGCAGAAATCGCCGCTGCTACTCCCGAGCTTGAAGCGTTGAAGAGAGAAAAAACTGAGATCGAGCGTCGGGTTGGCGGTGTTTCAAAGGAGCTGGAATCGCTTGAGGCCGAGTGGAACGAACGCACTAAAGTGGCCCATGATTTGGGCATTGCACTCGTGACTCTCAAGGGTGATCTCCAGAATGCCCATAACGATCTGAAACGCGCTGACACCACCATTTCGGACATTCTTTCTACACTCGAAAGACGAAACGATGATATCGTGCGGGGCCGCGATGACATCGCTGCAGCGGCCGCCGGAATGGAAGAGACGGACAGGATTTTGCGGGGACTCAAGGAAGAACTGGCAACCGTTGAGGCTCGCCGGACTTCTGTAGAGCGGGAATCCGCACATATCCGAAATGAGATCCACCGCATTGAGTTGAAAATCAGAGACGAGCGACGACATCATGATGATTCGCTGAAAGCTGTTCACGAGCTGGAGATGAAGATCGTGGATCTCAGGGCAAAAACCGAGCACATTCGCGCTCGTGCACTGGAAGAATATGAAATGGCAATAGAATTAAAGACGTATCAGGAGGATGAGTTTGTCGATTTTGCCGCATTGAGGGAAGGAATTCAGAGTCTCCGGGACAAGATGAAATCCCTGGGTAATATCAATTTTGCCGCCTTTGAGGAATACAATTCCGAAAAGGAGCGATATGAGTTCCTCTCCTTCCAACGGAAGGATCTTCTTGAGGCGGAAAAAACTCTCCTCGCGACCATTGAAGAGATTAATGCCACGGCGCAGAAAAAATTCCTCGACACGTTTGGACAGATCAGAGTCAACTTTATTGAAACATTCAAATCCCTCTTCGATCCCGGTGATGAGTGCGATTTGAAACTGGAAGAGGATGTCGATCCGCTGGAGGCGAAGATCGAAATCGTGGCTAAACCTCGCGGCAAACGTCCAACATCCATTGAGTTGCTCTCCGGAGGCGAAAAGACTCTGACGGCAACGGCTCTTCTGTTTGCAATCTACCTCGTGAAGCCGAGCCCGTTCTGCATTCTTGACGAGGTTGACGCACCGCTTGATGATGCAAACGTGGATCGATTCACTCGCATCCTCCGGAAGTTCTCGAACAACACACAGTTCATCGTTGTTACGCATAACAAGCGAACGATGGAAGCGGCGAATGCTCTCTATGGCGTTACAATGGAGGAAGAGGGGGTTTCGAAACTTGTCACGGTACGGTTCAGCCACGGGGCTGAAGTAAAATCGGCGGCGATGGTATCGGGTTGACCCATGGCGTTGAAGGTGTTTGTGGATTTTGACGGGACGATTACAAAGCAAGACGTCGGCAACGCGTTCTTCAGAGAGTTTGGCGGTCCTGTCTGCAAAAGGATAATCGAAGACTATAGAAACGAGAAGATTTCTGCGCACGAGTGCTTCCGCCGTGAGGTTGCTGCCATTGGCACTTTATCCATGCAGAGGGCCATTGCCTTCCTCAGAAATCAGCCCATTGATGAGAGCTTCAAGGCCCTCATTGCATTTTGCCGGACACATCAAGTCGACCTCCATATCGTGAGCGACGGTCTTGACTTCTACATCCGGGAAATTCTGTCGGCCCACGGCTTGACCAGCGTTTCCTTCTTTGCCAACAACCTTGCGTTGGAAGAAACGGGTGTGGATGGGAATTACGCCTTGGGGATCAGTTTTCCGTACAGCGATGCAGAGTGCACGCGCTGTGCATGTTGCAAACGCAACATCATGCTTGCGCATGCGGGTGAGCGTGACGTGATTGCGTTTGTCGGCGAGGGATATTCGGATCGGTGTCCCGCGCGCTATGCGGATATCGTCTTCGCGAAGGATGAGCTCCAAACATTTTGTCAGAGGGAGAACATCTCCTACTTCCCCTATAACTCTCTTGCTGATGTTGCCTATCGTTTGGATAACCTTCGCGCGCGCAAGAATATCCGGAAACGTCGCCGCGCCGAGTTGAACCGGCGGGAAGTGTTCATGAGAGAATGACCGGACTCAGCTTCCGACCTATTGAAACTATTTGTGGAGATGAATACTTGTCGTCTGAACAGAGCGACATCCGTAGATTGATGTTCACATACCGTAGCTACACACCCATCCCATTCTTGATTGTGATGGTACTGTTCGCTCAACCGACAATTGCCAGCCTGGTTAGCGGTGCCTTAATTGTACTTGCAGGCGAGTGCCTTCGGTTCTGGGGTGTGTCGATCGCAGGCAGTGAAACGCGAACAACCGGCTCGGTTGGCGGCACATTTCTTATCAGAAGCGGCCCCTTCGCGTACGTCCGCAATCCTCTTTACCTTGGCAATATGCTGTTGTACCTCGGGGTGGGAGTCATGTCCCTGGCGCTCTTCCCGTGGTTACAAGTCATTGCGTTGCTCTGGTTCTATTTTCAATACTCGATGATCGTTGCCGAAGAGGAGGGATATTTGGCCGCCCGGTTTGGGCAGGATTATACCGAGTACAGGAATCACGTGCGGCGGTTCATTCCTCGACTTGCGGGTTTCAAATCCCATATACCGCCGCCGAAGAGCATGAATCCCCGGGAAGGGCTATCCTCGGAACGCCGGACCCTGCAGGCGATCGGCATTGTAACGCTGCTCATCGTTGTCTTGTACATCATCCAACAACAGCCGGGCTGATTCATGCTCAGCCGGGTGATGATGATAGCAGGAGAGGCGTCGGGCGACCTGCATGGGGCGGGAGTTGTGCGTGAACTCCGTGTGCGTGTTCCGTTCGTGGAAATTTATGGCATAGGCGGCGACAGGATGCGTCGGGAAGGGATGGAGTTGATCGAACACATCTCCGCCGTTTCATTCATGGGATTTGCGGAGGTCGTGAAGCATCTGCCGACAATCAGATCGGTGGAGAAGAAGATGGAATTGCTGCTTGCGCGCAGGAGACCGGATGTGCTGGTCTTGATCGATTACCCCGGGTTCAATCTCCGGTTCGCCCGCACGGCAAAAAGGGCCGGAATCAAAATCCTGTACTACATAAGCCCCCAAGTCTGGGCATGGAACAAGAAGCGGGTGAGAAAAATGAAGGGTGTCGTCGATCGTATGAAAGTAGTATTCCCGTTTGAAGTTGAACTCTACCGACGGGAAGGGATTGACGTGGAATTCGTTGGCCACCCACTTGTAGAAACCATCCGGTGCTCCTCAACGCGAGCGGAATTTTGTAAGGCGAGGGGACTAAACCCCGATCGGAAGTTGCTTGCGCTCCTTCCGGGAAGCCGTACACAGGAAGTGGAAAAGATTCTCCCGACGATGATTCATGCTGCATTGCGATTGCAGCAGACACACGGTGTTCAAGCGGCAGTCGGGGTTGCACCTGCACTTGATCCGAATTTTCTCAGGCAATTTGCCCCCGCCGATTCAGCCATTAGCTTCGTGGAACATGGTGCACACGATCTCATGAAGCATGCTGAAGCCGCGATAGTAACATCCGGAACGGCAACGCTTGAAACGGGTTGGTTTGCCACACCTATGGTTGTTGTATACAAGACTTCGCCATTGACATATCTGATCGGCCGCCTTCTTGTCGACGTTCCTCATATTGGACTTGTCAATATTGTGGCGGGAAAAGGGATAGTACCTGAACTTATTCAACATGAGATGAACTCGGAGAATCTTGTCCGGGCGGTGGGGAGGATACTTGAAAACCAGAACTACGCAGATACGATGCGATCGGAGCTTTCCGTGATCAAACAGAAACTCGGGGGGCCGGGAGCGTCGGCTCGGGTTGCAGAAGGTATACTACAGCTTGCAAGCGCAGCATGACAACCAGATTGCTTTGCACACTTTGGTTCATCGTTCTTCTTGCTTCGTGTGCCCGAAGTCCGGAAATCTCGAAGCTACCAGCGCGATCCGTCGAGACGAAGGAAATGCTGTTCCGGCGGGGGCATCAGCTTTTCTTGGAGCAGAAGTTCGATAGTGCAGCAATCGTGCTTGAACGTTCTATTGCAATGGATGAACGCTACACGGCGCCGCTTGCCAATCTCGCGGAGATGTACTATCTCATTGGCGTGCGCGAAGGTGGTGACAAGCAGCCGAAATATGTTGAAGGCTTTATGAAGTCCCGGCAGTACTATGCAAGAGTTGAAGCTCTTGGGTCGAAAGAGTCGAACGTTCTCGAACGATTATGTGAGCTTTCTGATGTGATGGAAGATGACACCGCGTTCGTACTGTACGCAAAGAAAAATGCAGCCGCATTTCCCTCTGATCGTCAATATTTCAACCTTGGTTTCGCGTATTTCAAGGCGGGTGATTATGCAAATGCCATCGCGAGCCAGAAGGAAGCCGTCGAGAAATTCGAAGACTCCCCCTATATCGGTAGTTTCTATCGTCAGCTTGGCCGGGCATACATGAAAATCGATAGAGACCAGACGGCTGAGCGGAATTTTGTTGCCGGCGTTCAGAAAGTTGACAGCCGTATCAAAGAGATCAGCAAAGCTGGCGGCGATTACAAGTCGTCCGGAGAGTATCATCGTCTGATGGACGATAAGATTGGGATGCTTACGTCACTGAGATCACTGCACGTGACGTACAAAGCGAATGACAAGCTGGAGCAGGTTGAACGGGAGCTGAAAGAAGCCAATGAAAACAAGTGATACTCAACGACGGTCGGTTCCGCTTGCTTGCGCTCTATGGCCGGACGAATGTCGCTAACGGGTCTCTTGCTGATCCCTCTGTCTTGGTTGTTCCGTGGAATAGTAGCCTGTCGAAACAAGGCATTCGACTGGAGAATACTCCAAACAACAAACCTCGACGTTCCCGTAATTTCTGTGGGGAATGTGACAGTTGGCGGCACCGGCAAAACACCACTGACAGAGTTTGTCGTTCAACACTGTCTTGGCCTGGTGAAACGAGTGGCAATTGTTAGCAGGGGATACAAACGGGACTCTCAAGGTGTCGTCGTTGTTTCAGATGGGAAGACACTGCTTGCGAGTGCTCGCGAAGCCGGGGATGAGCCGGTGCAAATAGCCAGGAAATTTCCGCAGGCAATAGTTGTCGTGGGGGAGCGAAAGGTCGAGGCCGCACGACATGCCGTGAACGTGTTTCATCCAGATGTTGTGGTTTTGGACGATGGCTTTCAGCACAGGTACTTGAGAAGGGACTTGGATATTGTAGTGGTGAATTCCTCCCACGATGACTACCCCGGGAGATTGCTTCCTGCCGGAAGGAACCGCGAGCCATGGTCAGCGGTTCGGCGCGCGGGGCTTGTCGCACTCTCAAATGTTGTCGGTGCGGATCAAGGCCAAAGCTGGAAGGAAAACTTTGCACAATGGTTTTCAGGCCCGTGGGTTGAATTTCGGTATAAAACCGCCGAAGTACGACGTCTTTCAGATCAGGAATTGTTTCACCTTGAATCGTTGAAGGGAAAGCCGGTTTTCGCTTTCAGCGGCGTTGGCTATCATGAGGGATTTGTTGAAGGCGTACAGTCTCTTGGGTGTATGATCACGGGCAATGTGGAATTTCCTGACCATTACACGTATGATGAAGCGGATATCAAGAGGATTATTGGCATGATGCAGGAGACGGCAGCGGCATATTGCATTACGACCGAGAAGGACGCAATACGTTTGATGGCTGATCGACATTTTGTGGAACATTCCCGTAGTCATCCATTTCTCTATTCAAGAATCGAAGTGGAAATAGTGCGTGGCAAGGAGCTTTTGACAGATTCGATCGATACGTGTTTGAGAAGGAAGGCATCTTGATGGTTCTTGGCGTTACCGACAATCAGGAGCCAACCTTTGAGAATTATGTTCAGTGGATACGGCGAGTCGCGCCCGCCGCGCAGATCTTGAAGCTCTCCAGTACGACCGGCACTATCGATGAGTTGCCGCAATGCGATGGGATCGTCCTGACGGGAGGAGGAGATATTCATCCGAAGTTCTATGGTCGCGAAGAGGTGCTTGACCTTATGGAAAACCTGAACGAGGCGCGGGATGAATTCGAGTTTGCTGTCGTTCGGAAGGGGTTGCAGCAAGAGATTCCCATACTCGGAGTATGCAGAGGGATGCAGGTCTTCAATGTGGCCATGGGAGGCTCGATGATACCAGATGTTCAAAAAGCCGGATATGATGATCATTCGAAGGGACCTGAGGGTCATCGAACACATAACATCGTGGTTGAGCGAGGAACGATGCTGCGTTCGCTTGTCGGTGCCGACCGTGTTGAGATCAACACGAGTCATCACCAGGCCGTGGATCGCATAGGTCGCGGACTGCGGGTGTCTGCACGATCTGAAGACGGACTCATTGAATGTCTGGAATGGCAAAACCCCGATGAGCAACCGTTTGTACTGCTCGTTCAGTGGCATCCAGAAAGAATGCCGAATACGGAGAGTCCGGCAGCGAGAGAAATATTGGCAAGATTTGTGCAGCAAACAGCAGAGACAAGGAAAGTAGTGTAGTTCACCGTACCATTAAAGGATCACCAATCAGGTTGAGGAAATGAAAAAGTACGTATATGTTTTTGGAGATGGAAAGGCTGAAGGACGAGCTGACATGAAGTCCCTTCTCGGAGGGAAGGGTGCGAACCTCGCGGAAATGACGAACATCGGCCTCCCGGTTCCGGCCGGGCTGACGATATCAACCGAAGTGTGTACATATTACTACGCAAACAAGCGAACATATCCCAAAACACTCGCGGCAGAGGTTTCTTCGGCGTTGAAGAAAATCGAGCGAAGCATGGGTGCCACACTGGGCGACGTGAAGAATCCACTGCTCGTTTCGGTTCGATCCGGTGCGCGTTCCTCCATGCCGGGAATGATGGATACGATCCTTAATCTTGGCCTCAACGACAAGGTTGCCGAAGGCCTCGTGAAGAAAACGAACAATCCGCGTTTCGTCTATGATTCGTACCGTCGTTTTGTTCAGATGTACGGCGACGTTGTGCTTGGACTGAAGCCTGTCCACAAAGATGAGATCGATCCGTTTGAAGTGATCATTGAACAAAAAAAGAAATCAAAAGGGGTGCACCTTGATACAGAGCTGACCACCGAGGATCTGAAAGAACTCGTCGCTCTGTTCAAGCAGGCAATCAAGGAAAAGACTGGACATGACTTTCCGCAAAATCCAATGAAGCAGTTATGGGGGGCGGTCGGTGCTGTGTTTGGCTCATGGAATAACGAGCGGGCAATTGCCTATCGCAAGATGTACGACATTCCCGAATCGTGGGGCACTGCGGTCAACGTGCAATCGATGGTGTTCGGGAACATGGGGGAGGATTCTGGAACCGGAGTAGCCTTTACGCGTGATCCTGCGACGGGAGAGAACACATTCTACGGCGAATATCTGATGAACGCCCAAGGCGAAGACGTGGTTGCAGGCACGCGTACACCGCTGCCGATCGCAGAGTTAGCCCTGCAGAATCCTACACTGTACAAGCAACTCGAGAAAAACCGGAAGGTTCTGGAGAAACATTATCGTGACATGATGGATATCGAGTTCACCATCCAGCAGGGCAAACTCTATA
>CAYPVN010000022.1:0-2991 GCA_964414155.1 uncultured Chitinophagales bacterium | reverse complement strand
CATTATCGTGACATGATGGATATCGAGTTCACCATCCAGCAGGGCAAACTCTATATGCTTCAATGTCGCGTCGGCAAGCGAACAGCATTTGCCGCGATCAAGATTGCAGTCGATATGGTGCGCGAGCGACTCATTTCCGATAAAGAGGCCTTACAGAGAATTGAGCCGGAACAACTTAACCAATTGTTGCGGCCGGTTTTCGACATGGAAGAAAAAGCGGCAGCGGTGAGTAGCGGCCGCCTTCTCGCCAAGGGGCTGAACGCAGGCCCCGGCGCCGCCACCGGGCGCGTCGTCTTCAATGCGCCAGACGCAGAGGAATGGAAGAAGCGGGGTGAACGGGTCATCCTTACACGGATTGAAACATCTCCCGAGGATATCAAGGGAATGGATGCGGCGGAAGGAATCCTCACCGCTCGGGGCGGGATGACTTCTCACGCAGCGCTCGTCGCACGCCAGATGGGAAAGGTTTGTGTTGCAGGAAGCTCGGCTCTTGAAATCGAGTACTCCAACCATACGATGCGTGCCAATGGACGGCTGATCAATGAAGGAGATTGGATCTCCATTGACGGCTCAACGGGAGAAGTGATCGAGGGGAAGCTGGCAACAAAACCCTCGGAGGTGTTGCAAGTGCTGGTCGACCGGACGCTTAAAACGTCGGACGCACCAATCTACCAGCAATACTCCCAGATTATGCGCTGGGCGGATAAGTATCGTAGGCTGAAGGTGAGGACGAATGCCGATCAGCCGGATCAGGCAATCAATGCGGTGGCGTTCGGTGCAGAAGGAATCGGACTGTGCCGGACCGAGCATATGTTTTTCGGCGAAGGGAAGATCGGGCCAATGCGTGAGATGATCCTGGCCGATACAACCGAAGAAAGGCGCACGGCACTGGCAAAACTCTTGCCCCTTCAGCGCGGTGACTTCGAGGGCATCTTTGAAGCGATGAACGGTCGGCCTGTCACTATACGCACGATCGATCCGCCGTTGCACGAATTCGTGCCACACGAAGAGTCGGCCCAGCGAGAGCTTGCCGCCCACATGGGCATTCCATTCGAGAAAGTCCATCAGCGAGTTGCAGGTCTCCACGAGTTCAACCCGATGCTGGGGTTCCGGGGATGCCGTCTCGGCATCATCTTCCCGGAAATCACCGAGATGCAGTCTCGCGCAATCTTCGAAGCTGCAGCAAATGTCCGCAAACGAGGCATCAAGGTTGAACCTGAAATCATGATTCCACTCGTTGGCAACGTAAAGGAGCTTGCCGACCAGGAGAGAATCGTCCGCCGTGTTGCGCAACAGGTGATGAAGGAGAAGTGGATTTCGTTTAAGTATCTGGTGGGGACAATGATTGAAGTCCCCCGCGGTGCGCTGACGGCTGACGAGATCGCTACGGTGGCGGAGTTTTTCAGCTTCGGCACGAACGATCTCACGCAAACCACACTTGGCGTAAGCCGGGATGACGCTGCACGATTTTTGATGCCGTACGTGCAACGGGAAATATATGCAAAAGACCCGTTTGAAGTTCTTGATAGAGCTGGTGTCGGAGTGCTGATGAAGATTGCGGTCGAAAAAGGCCGTACCGTCAATCCCAGCTTGAAGATCGGAATTTGCGGTGAACATGGTGGCGATCCGTCGAGCGTGGAGTTCTGCCATTATCTCAAACTTAACTATGTAAGCTGCTCGCCGTACCGCGTTCCAATCGCGAAGCTGGCCGCTGCTCGCGCTGCGCTCGCTGATAGTAAGGGCAAGCCTTCACGTGCGCGACAGGAAAAAAGAAAGGCCAAACGATGATCTTGGTTACTCAGGATTGATGAGTAGGGGCATTCAGGTCTACATGGTTTTTGAACACAAGGAGGAAGAACAACAACGATGAAACTCTCAGACTTTCGCTATCCGCTTCCAAGGAACCTCATAGCGAAGCATCCGGCGAACCCCCGTGACAGTGCGCGCATGCTGGTGCTGGATCGTGCGGACGAGTCCATGACGGAGAAGCGGTTTTCAGATATTCACCAGTACTTCAAGAAGGGGGATTGTCTGATCGTTAATGAGACAAGGGTCTTTGCAGCACGGCTATTCGGGCGGAAGGAAAAAACGAACGCAAAGATCGAGGTGTTTCTTCTTCGGGAACTGAATAAGGAAGAGAACATCTGGGATGTCATCGTGGATCCGGCCAGAAAAGTCCGCATCGGCAATAAGATCTTTTTTGATGAAGGGAAGCTCTGGTGTGAGGTGATCGATAATACGACATCCCGCGGCCGGACGGTTCGTTTCAACTCTCAGGGGGATTTTTTCAAGACTATTGAAAAGATCGGGAAGATGCCGCTCCCGTACTACATCAAACGGGACCCGACAGATAAGGACAAGGATTCATACCAGACGGTATTTGCCCGGGTCGTGGGAGCTGTTGCCGCCCCAACAGCAGGGCTGCATTTTTCGAAACGGCTGGTCTCTCAGTTGAAGCGCAAGGGGGTGAAAGTGGCGCCGGTTGTGCTCCACATTGGACTCGGGTCCTTCCGCCCTGTCGAAGTGGAGGATCTGACGAAGCATAAGATGGACTCCGAGTATTTTGAAATACCGGAAAGCACGGCGGCCGTGGTCAATAAGGTCATCGATAACAGGGGGAATGTCTTTGTTGCCGGAACAAGCACCTGCCGCGCCGTGGAATCGAGCGTGACGACCGACGGTCACCTCAAGAGCAACAGGGGATGGACGGACAAGTTCATTTTTCCTCCCTATGACTTTAAGATTGCAGACAGGTTGATAACCAATTTCCATATGCCGGAGTCCACGCTGCTCATGCTTACTGCGGCGTTTGCGGGACGTGATTTCATGATGCGCGCGTACAAGAAAGCCATCAAGGAAGGCTTCCGGTTTTACAGTTATGGCGATGCAACGTTGATCCTCTGATCATCCACAACAGCATGCCCTGTTGATGAAACCCCTACTCCTTATCCTGGTGAATGTCGCGATTGTCGCGGTCTTCATCTGGCTCTT
>CAYPVN010000021.1:15529-18724 GCA_964414155.1 uncultured Chitinophagales bacterium | reverse complement strand
GGAAGACAGAGTTGCGACAGGTTTAGTAGTTCCTGATCTTATCCCTCAAATACTTGTTCAGGAGCTCGCGCGCTCTGAAAATATGCGCTTTTACAGTTCCAATAGGAAGTTTGAGCATCTTGGCGATTTCTTCGTAGCTTCTCTCCTCCACATGGCGGAGGTGTATGACGCGCTTGTACTTCCCGGGAAGCCGCTCGATTGCCTCGTTGAGAACCCTGGTTCGCTGGTCCCTTATCAAATTCTTGTCAGCCTCGTATGATTCATCCGGCAGCTCAAAGGTGTAGTCGCTATCCTTTGACTCGATCGGCTTGTCGATGGAATACAGCGGCAGCTTGCGTTTGCGGATATAGTCGATGCTGTTGTTCATTGCGATCTTATAGAGCCATGTCGAGAAGGCAAACTCATCGTTGAAGTTTTTCAGCGAACCGAAAGCCTTGATGAACGCCTCCTGGGTCAGGTCTTCAACCTGCGGCCGGTCCCGAATCATCCGCTGAATGAAATTGAAAATGGCGTCGTGGTACTTGTGCATCAATTTCTTGTACGCGCGATCGTCGCCCTTGAGTGCGGCTTGAATGATCTCGGAATCTTCAATTCGTGAATTGAGTTTGCGCTGTTCTCGTGCATCGACAGGGGGAGGTGGTTGAGCAGCCTTATATGGCCGGGATTTCTTAGGCATTGAGCGAGGGAAGCACCTCAGTGTGCAGGGACCTGATCGATTTGCAAAAAAGTTAGTCAAAACGACTCTAAGTATCAAGAAGTAAGATGCAGCTCCTTCGGTTGATTAGGGCGGTCAAAATTCTTATGTTGACATGAAACAGTTCACAACTTTCATCGCACACACAGGAAGCATGTTCATCACGTTTGAGGGACTCGATTTCAGCGGCAAGAGCACACAGGCAAAGCTCCTTGTCGAGAGACTGAAGAACATGCCAACAGCGACCGGCGGGCACCACATGATGGTGCACTTTGTTCGGGAACCCGGCGGGTCGAAAATTTCCGAGCAGATTCGCGAGTTGCTTCTGGACAGAAAATTTCCGGAAATGACCGACACTGCCGAGCTGTTGCTCTTCTCTGCAAGCAGGACGCAGCTTGTCAAAGAGGTGATCATCCCCGCCCTCCGGCGCGGTGAAACGGTGATTTGCGATCGGTACTACGATTCCACGACAGCGTATCAAGGGTACGGGCGCGGACTGGATCTTCGGGCGATTCAAACCATCAACCGACTTGCAACAGCAGGGACCGATCCCGATCTGACCATATTCATTGATATCCCCGTGGAAGAAGTTGAGCGCCGCAAGCACTCTGCCGGCCTCACATTCGACAGGATGGAAAGTTCGGGACGAGATTTTTATGAACGCGCACGGAAAGGGTTTCTTGAAATAGCCGCCAAGCAAGCACACCGATTTGTTACCATTAACGGGATGGCTTCCATTGAGAATGTTCAGCAACAGGTGTGGCAGGAAGTTGAACGAAGGCTATCAACGTAATACTCATTAAAGAAGGGTGAAGAGAAACATGAAGAGGACCGGTAGAGGAAAGCTGATACGGCCAACCCTGTTGGCAGCAGCTCTTTTGGTAATGATCGCCGTGACCGGAGGATTCATGCCTCCAGCGGATAGCGATTACTTTCTCAAGATTAACAAGAGCATCGATATTTTCGGGAGAGTCTACAAGGAAATCTCCACGAGCTATGTCGATGAAATAGAGCCGGAGAAATTCATGCAGGCGGGCATTGAGGGAATGCTTGGCACACTCGACCCGTACACCGTGTACATCGACAAGGACGATGGCGATGAGGTGGACCTTCTGACTAACGGAAAATATGGCGGCATCGGCGTAACGATAAGTCCGCGGGATGGCGCCATTCAAGTCATTACAGTCATGGATGGATACTCGGCACAGCGACAGGGGGTATTGCCCGGAGACAAGGTCCTCGAAATCGATGGAGTAAAGGTAGCTTCGAAGAAACCGGACGAGGTTCGCAACCTCACCCGGGGTGAGCCGGGAACGGAGGTCAAGGTTCTCATCGAACGCGCCGGCGAACCGTCTCCGATACAGTTTGTTCTGATTCGCGAAGAGATCCAGGTGAAGAACGTCACCTACTCGGATATGATCGAGCCGGGCATTGGGTACGTTCGCCTCGAACGATTCTCCCGCCGTGCCGGTGATGAATTACGTCAGGCCATCAAAGAGCTGAAGTTGAAGGGGGATGTAAAGGGAGTTGTGCTCGATCTTCGCGGTAATCCCGGCGGTCTTCTCGATGCGGCCGTGGAAGTCGTGAGTAAGTTTGTTCCTCAAGGAAGTTTCATTGTCAGCACGAAGGGCCGCAGACCGGAGGCGGATAAGAAGTATTCTTCCAGGGAGGAGCCACTCCTTCCCGAAACACCACTGGTTCTCCTGACGGATCGCAGTAGCGCCAGCGCAAGCGAAATCGTTGCAGGCGCACTCCAGGATCTCGACCGTGGCGTTATTGTTGGCACGCGCACATTCGGAAAGGGGTTGGTGCAGACAATCCTCCCTCTCAACTACGGCGCGCAGCTCAAAATTACAACTGCACGGTACTACATCCCGAGCGGACGAAGCATCCAGGAGGTCGATTATATGCACCGGGACAAAAGCGGGGTGTTTGGTACCGTGCCCGATAGTCTGAAGCGACAGTTCAAGACGGCGCACGGCCGCATCGTGTATGAATACGGCGGAATCAGCCCCGACTCCACGATCAAGGAGAAGGAATTGAGCCCGATGGTGCGTGAGTTGTATCGGAAGTCGCACTTCTTCAAGTTTGCAAACTCCTACGCCGCCAGCCACAAACAAACACCTTACACCGGTGTAACGGAAGTGGTGTTGGATGAATTCAAGAAATATCTTGAAGAGGCAAAGTTCGATTATCAGGAAGACAGCGAAGCGAAGATCAAGGAGTTGAGGCAAGTTGCCGACCGCTCGCGCTTTAGCAAGGAATTCCTCGATGATCTGGACCTGCTCTCTGCGGCGCTGGACAAAGAAAAGAGCCGCGGGTTCGAGCGCAACAAGGAACAGATTGGGAAGGAGTTGAACATCGAGTTGATGGCGCGGTTCAACGGCGAGCGCGGCAGGATCGAAGCATCACTCCGCGATGATGTTCAATTGGATGTCGCTCTCGGCATCCTGAAGGATTCAAAACTCTATGCGAGGAAGATTGGTGTGTAACAGGAGCTC
>CAYPVN010000021.1:10829-15429 GCA_964414155.1 uncultured Chitinophagales bacterium | reverse complement strand
CTTGTTTCGGCGCTTGCCGGTGTTGGCGGTGGGATCTTCCTCGTTCCGATGATGTATAACTTTCTGAAATTCCCGCTGAAAAAATCGTTGGGCACATCAAGCGCGACAATTGTTATTACGGCGACAGCCGCGGCCGCTGGGTATGTCATGAAGGGATTGGGAAACACTCTGTTGCCCGACCATACGCTCGGCTACGTGGATTACATCAATTCCATTCCGATCATCATAGGCACACTTCCTACTGCCAGACTCGGAGCGATGGTAGCCCACAAAACCAACGTCGATGTGCTGAGAAAATTCTTCGCCGTGTTCCTTCTGGTGGTTGCAACCAAGATGTTCTTCTTTTAGTGCAATCTATACTCTCAACTTCTTTTCGATTGCATCTACGATTCCGTCCAGGTCTGCGGGTCGGTTTACAAAGTCCACTGTCCCCGATTGCACAGTAAGCAGCGATCCAAGTTTGTAGTTCTCAATCCACGACTCATAATGGCGGTTCAGTTGTTCGAGATACTCCCGTTTAATTGACTGCTCGAAGTCCCGCCCGCGAAGTGATATTTGTCTGAGTAATGTGTCAACGTTTGCGTGGAGATAGACCAGCAAATCCGGAGGCTGCAGGTATTCCGTCATGACATGGTACAGCGCGACATAATTTTGATAGTCACGCTCTTCCATGTTGCCGATTTCAAACAGATTCCTCGCGAAGATTTCGGCGTCTTCATAAATCACACGGTCAAGAATGACAGAGCCCGGCCCTTCCGTGATAGCCTTGTGGCTGCGGAAACGGTTGGAAAGAAAATAGACCTGCAGGTTGAACGACCAGCGTTTCATGTCGGCATAGAAATCACTCAGGTAAGGATTGTCTTCAACCGACTCGAAGAAAGGCTTCCAGCCGAAACGCGCGCTCAAGAGCTTCGTCAATGATGACTTGCCGGATCCGATGTTCCCTGCAACGGCGACAAAAACCTTTTTTCGTTTTGAACCATCGTCCAAACGATGCCTGGTAGATTTAGTCATCGAGTTCATTTGTGCTCTCCGTGAAGGAAATGAAACAGGATTTCGAGCCCATCAATAGCACGCGGCCCGGGCCGTGACACGATATCTGCATCGATACGGTGAACATTCCCCGTGCGCACGGCATCGATCCCTCTCCACTCAGGAAAGAGAGTGACAAGCTGATCGACGTCGGCCACGACATCGGCCATAACGAAAAGGACTTCAGGGTTTTCCTTCACCACAGACTCGCGGCTGTATGTCGGATACGTTGAAGGAGAGGTAGCGGCGACATTGAATCCGCCCGCCCGCTCAAGCAATTCTGAGAGAAAGGACTTGCTGCCAACAACGATGAGCGGTTGGAGTGATACGATAAAAAGAATTCTCTTACTGGGAGGAAATGCCGCTCTCGTGACAGAATCCTCTCTGGTCTGCAGGCCATGTACAAGCCTGACAGCTTCTTGAGTGTGACCCGTCAGGACTCCGATGTCCATGATGGACTTGTGAATTCCGCTCAGGGATCGCGGGTTGGTGACGAACACCGGGATGCCGAAGCTCAGGAGTTTGTTAAAATCCTCCCGTACATTTCCTTCCATACTCAAAATGATCAGGTCGGGCGTTAGGCTGATAATTGCCTCGATGCTTGGGTTGACCACTCCACCAACACGAGTTTTCTTTTTCGCACTCTCAGGAAAGTTGCAGTAATCCGTTACACCGACAACCTGATCACTCGACCCGACCGCAAAAAGCGTCTCGGTGATGCTCGGGGCAAGCGAAACAATACGCTGCGCAGGAGAGGAGAGAACCACGACCCTGCTCAGATCGTCGAGGACCGACAACGGGGCTGAAAGCGCGCGCGCGGTGAGGAACAATATTCCGGAGAGGAAGTAGAATCTTCGTGTGAGGTTCATGTGGAGAATGTCAATGATAAATTCGACGGGCGACTTCGCGGACATCGCCAGGTGAGGCTGCAAGAATATACTTGTGTTCGGCGGGAGATGCAAGATGCAGAATACCCGCATATTGTATGTTGACTTTCCTCGGCTTTTTCTTGACATTGGACACGCTGCATCGTTTCGCATGCCAGTGATTCTATTATCTTCCGAGTCGGCACAGTGGACAAGTTCATTATTTGCGGTGGCAGGAAACTCCACGGGACCGTCACAATCAGCGGGGCGAAAAACGCAACGCTTGCGCTCATGCCTGCGTCACTGCTTGCCAGCGGGACGTTCCGCCTCGCCAATACCCCCGACCTGCGCGATGTCGAGACCATGTCAAGTCTTCTCAAGTCGATGGGGGTGATGGTTGAATTGAAGGACCATCTCCTCACGCTCGACACTACGAAGGTCAACAAGCAAGAAGCTCCCTATGCCCACGTCAAGAAGATGCGGGCGTCCATTTATGTGCTTGGGCCGCTTGTTGCACGCTACGGTCGAGCCAAGGTTTCGTTGCCGGGTGGTTGCGCTTGGGGTCCGCGCCCGGTGAATCTTCATATTGAAGGAATTCGAAAACTCGGGGCGGAGATCGACATCAAGCGCGGATATATCACTGCGCAGGCGAAGAGACTATCCGGCGCACGGATACATTTCGATATCTCCAGCGTCGGGGCAACAGGCAATGTGTTGATGGCGTCGGTATTGGCACGAGGGACAACTGTCATCGAGAACGCGGCGATCGAGCCGGAAATTACCTCCCTGGCGCAGTTCCTGCAATCCATGGGAGCGAAGATCGATGGCATCGGCACCAATCGATTGGAAATAGAGGGCGTGGATGATTTGCACCCGGCAGACATGGAGACCATTGCCGATCGCATCGAAGCCGGAACGTTTCTTGTTGCGGCCGCGATAACCGGAGGAAACATCACGCTGCAGAATGTTCGTCCCGAACACATTTCTGCCGTTATTGCAAAACTTGAGGAATCCGGGTGTACGATCAGCGTTGGTAATTCTAGTGTGACGCTGGAGAGCGCCTCTTCGATCAAGCCGGTGGATGTCACGGCAGCGATCTATCCCGGGTTTCCCACCGATATGCAGGCACAATGGATTGCGCTGATGTCGCTGGCCGGAGGGACATCGGTGGTAACGGATACGATATACTTCGATCGGTTCAAGCATGTTCCGGAGCTGCTGCGTCTCGGTGCCAATATTGAAGTGAAAGAAAATGCTGCCGTCGTGCGAGGGGTGAAGCAGCTGACCGGAGCAACGGTTATGTCAACCGACCTGCGTGCATCAGCCTCGCTCATTCTTGCAGGGCTTGTCGCAGAGGGCACTACAGAAGTACTCCGCGTGTATCATCTTGATCGTGGCTATGAGGCGATTGAGAAAAAGCTCCATGCTCTCGGCGCCGACATCGAACGTGTTACCGGAAAAGAATATTAGTCTTCACCTGAAACCTCGAAAGCTGCTTCAAAGCAGACAGGGCTCATGACCTTCCTCCAGTCTCGACAGTTCGTGATTGCTGCCGCGATGTTTGCCGTGGTTTCCCTCGTCTGCACCCAGCTTCCGCTGCTGAACTACCTTGGCTATGAATTCTCCGCGGTTGTTGCCCTCCTCTCTTCGGTAATTTGTGGAGTTGCGACTATTACGATTGTGAAAACCGGGTTGTCAGAACCTCACCCGGTCAGAGAGTTATTCCGTCGCGCGCTCACAATCAATCTAATACTCCTTATCATTCCGCTTGTCGTCATGACAACCAACGGGCTGTTTGTAAGGAATTGCTCATGGCTGGAGGGGGTCGGTTTCTTCGTCTTGATTTCTGCTGTTACCGTTTGGTTTGTATCATGCCTGGGCTCCTTCTGTGCCGTCCATTATCGTTTTTCGAAGACGATTTACCTTGCCCTGTTTGGCTGTTCACTTCTCTATGCGCTCGCGTTGGGCTATTACACACCCGCTGTGTTCTCATATAACTTTTTCTACGGCTTCTTTCCCGGCTTAACCTATGATGAGAGGCTGTCGCTCGGCTGGACTCTGGTAGCATACCGCCTGTTCACCATTCTTGTTGGCGGGATCCTGTTGTGGATGACGACAATCCTCCTTACCCATGCCGATCCGTCTGCTTCCACGAAGCAGAAAGGTATCACATTGCTCAAGAAGCTAATTGGACCACGAAACAGATTTGTGTCGCTCGGCGTTATCGCTGCGATTTCTGCAACCTACATCTTCAAGGACCCACTCGGATTCGAATCGCACAGCGGCTTTATCCAGGAACGGCTTGGAGAACGATACGACACTAAACATTTCACAATCTATTATGCAACGGAATCCTACAGTGAAGATGAAATCAAATGGGTGGCCGCCGAGCATGAGTTTCGCCTCGAGCAAATTTCGGACCTGCTTTCGATTCCGTTCAAGGAACGAATCGAATCGTACGTGTATCCTTCAGCCGAAGTCAAGCAACGGCTGATCGGTGCCGGGAGCACGAATATTGCAAAGCCGTGGCTCAAGCAGGTTCACATCACGAAACAAACCCTCGATGAAACGCTGAAGCACGAGCTTGTGCATGTTATCGCAAGCCGCTTCGGACTGCCAATCATACAGGCGAGCGCGAGCACCGGTCTTGTGGAAGGTTTGGCGATGGCCATCGAGTGGAACTGGGGGAATCGGACACTTCA
>CAYPVN010000021.1:8202-10729 GCA_964414155.1 uncultured Chitinophagales bacterium | reverse complement strand
TTGTGGAAGGTTTGGCGATGGCCATCGAGTGGAACTGGGGGAATCGGACACTTCATCAATATGCTGCGGCGATGCGGAAGTTCGGCGCCTTCCCTGATATCCGACAACTTATGCGGTTCACCGGCTTCGCGGCACAATCTTCGTCGGTCAGTTATGTGCTGGCAGGGTCGTTTTGCCGGTACCTTATTGATCGATATGGAATCCGGTTGATGATGCAGTTGTACGGGTCCGGTGATTATGAAAAGCTCTATGGTCGCTCACTCGACGCACTGATTAAGGAATGGCACAACTTCCTTGACCGCGTACCCGTCGGCCAACATGACGCGGATATCGTCGATGCATCGTTCGGTCGGCCTGCAATCTTTCGAAAAGTCTGCGCACGCGTTATTGCAGAAAGAAATGCCAACGCGAGGAAAGATTTCCAGCGGCGCGAGTATGCGTCGGCAGCGCAACATTACTTCGAATCGTACAATGAAGGAAGGGGGGACGAGGCTTTGAGCGGCTTCCTCGTAAGCGAATTACGTCTAGGCCATTACGCGTCGCTGACTGCCGCACTCGATACCATCATTATGCGCGAAGAATTTCCGGCGAGGTATCTGGCAACATTTCTGAATATTGGCGACGCGTTCTGGGGAGAAGGGAAGTATGAAAAAGCGCTCGACCTGTATTCTCGCGCTGCCTGTGCCGAGCTTGGGGAGTCGTATACTGAAGCTTTGCTTGTGCGATCGTATGCGATAACGGATTCACAACATCGTCAGGATCTCTTCCGGTATTTCCTTAGCGATGCGGCCGATTCCCTGCGACTCGAAATGTTGGCTTCTCTTTCTGAAGCAAACGGATGGCTCATTCCATATTTGAAAGGCAGAACGTTGTTTCGCCTGAACAGGTTTGAGGAGTCGGCAAAGACACTCGACGTTTTCCTGGTCCCCGACACGACGCTCGAGTCCATCCGTCTGAAGACCATCGGCAAGTCACGGTTTCGCCTGATGAGATTCCAGGAGGCGAAAGTGTCGTTCTGGTCATCGTTGAATTCCGTTTCAACGGAGGTTGCAGTCAACGAGGTGAATGATTGGGCCGAGCGTTGCGACCGGATACCTGCATATTTCTCCAACATGAACCGGGGATCCGTGACAGCACCAAAGCCTTGATTCTCTTCCTCAAGTTGGGTACAATGCCTTCCAATCGCACAGAGTCCATTGTCTTCCGCACATCAACCCACATATAAACGCATACTTCTCAGCAGGATGAAATTCATCGGCGATGTAGTGTTAACAACGCCGATCATCCACTCCGTTCGCACGGCGTTTCCCGAAGCGTACATCGCCTACCTTGGAGAAAAAGGGGCCGTTTCACTCCTTGAACAGAACCCGAACCTCAACGAGATCATCCCGTTCGATTTCTCGCGGCCCACTATCGTAGAGCAGCCACGGGTGGCACTGCAACTCAGACGTCGCCGCTTCGATCTCGCCATCGATCTTTTCGGCAACCCCCGCAGCGCATTACTTACGTACCTGAGCGGCGCCGGAACGCGGGTCGGTCCCGAACGGAAAGGACGTGGCTCACTGTACACGATAAAAGTGACAGATGATGGAAAGCCGAAGACAGCAATCGCGTTTCATAACCAGTTTCTGAGGGCAGTCGGGATTAAGCCGACATCTTCGCGCACAGAGGTTTTTTTGACGGAGGATGAAAGGCGTGAGGCAAAGATCTATCTTCAATGGTTGGATTACGAGAATACTCCGCTCGATCTTACCAGGCCCATCGTCGGGATTCACCCTGGGGCAACGTGGCCCGCGAAGCATTGGTTGCCCGAACGTTTCGCAGAGCTGGCCGATCTCATAACTGCGAAACTGGGCGCACAGATCGTCCTTACGGCAGGGCCCGACGATGCGAAGACTGTTCAAACGGTAATGAAGCATTCGTTCTCAAATGTGAAGGTGCTCGCCGGTCTTCCACTCCGTCAACTCGCGGCCATTATTGCCCAATGTTCATTGTTCATCACAAACGATGCCGGCCCGATGCACATTGCCGCGGCTGTTGGCACCCCCACCATCGGACTCTTCGGTCCCGGTGAGGAGAATATCTGGTTTCCATACTTGGAAGCGGACGGCCACCGCGCGTTGCGCAAGGACGTTCCGTGTCATCCCTGCCATCTTGATTTTTGTAACAGAGAAGGAGATGGATTTATGGAGTGCATGAAGCTGCTCTCTGTCTCCGAAGTGTTTGAAGCGGCGCAGCAAAGAATGAAGACAGGCAGTTAGGCGTGGGTCGAGCGTCCCTGCTCGACTATCCAAAATGACCAAGACGACCAGGGACGGTCGCTCTACGCCCGACAGCACAATGCAAGCCCTCCAAGTCCGTTCACCCTACGCGTTGATTTTGTCTATGGTTTTCCCGTACTTTCAACACTTTTGGAAACGTTTTCTTGCTTGTGATAGAAGAACTCATACTGAATGAATTCCACAATTACCAGCATTATAGCCCGCGAGATTCTGGATTCACGCGGTAATCCGACGGTTGAGGTGGA
>CAYPVN010000021.1:5969-8102 GCA_964414155.1 uncultured Chitinophagales bacterium | reverse complement strand
GCATTATAGCCCGCGAGATTCTGGATTCACGCGGTAATCCGACGGTTGAGGTGGACGTCCACCTCGAGAGCGGAATTATTGGCCGGGCAGCTGTGCCGAGCGGCGCTTCGACAGGCGAGCATGAAGCGGTCGAGCTTCGCGATGGTGACCTGCCCGCCTCACAAGTCCCCGGTGGACAGGCGGGTAAGAACCGATACGGCGGCAAAGGTGTGCTTAAGGCGGTCGCCAACGTCAACACCACATTGGCTGGTGAACTCAAAGGACTCGATGCCCTCCAGCAGGCGGACATCGACAGACGGATGATCCGGCTTGACGGGACGACCAACAAATCCCGGCTGGGAGCAAACGCAATTCTCGGTGTATCGCTGGCAGTTGCAAAAGCGGCGGCACAGTCTTCGGGCCAACCGCTCTACCGGCACATCGGCGGTGAAAAAGCGAGGACGCTTCCCGTTCCCATGATGAACATACTCAACGGCGGCAAGCATGCGGACAACAATGTTGATCTGCAAGAGTTCATGATTGTGCCCGTGAACGCGCCGAGGTTTTCAGAAGCTCTGCGAATGGGGACGGAAGTTTTCCACGCGTTGAAATCCGTGCTGAGCAAGAAGGGATACAACACAGCCGTAGGGGATGAAGGCGGATTTGCCCCGAACCTGAAGTCGAATGAGGAGGCGGTGGAGGTCATCCTTGAAGCAATTGTGAAGGCGGGGTATGCTCCCGGCAAGGATATCCTGCTTGCGCTTGATCCGGCATCGAGTGAGTTCTTTGAGAATGGAAAGTATGTGTTCAGCAAATCGGATAAGTCGGTGAAGACTCGAGAGCAGGTGGTGCAGTTCTACGAATCCTGGGTGAAGCAGTATCCGATTATTTCCATTGAAGATGGGATGGCGGAGAACGATTGGGAGGGGTGGAAGATGCTGACGGATGCAATCGGCAAGAATGTGCAGCTTGTCGGCGACGATCTGTTCGTTACCAACACATCGTTCCTCAAAAAGGGAATCGACGCGGGTGTCGCGAATTCCATCCTTATCAAAGTGAACCAGATCGGCACGCTCACCGAAACACTGGAGGCAATCGAGATGGCAAAGCAAGCCGGTTATACCTGCGTCATCAGTCACCGCTCCGGCGAAACGGAAGATGCAACGATTGCCGACATTGCTGTTGCAACAAACGCGGGACAAATCAAAACCGGCTCGGCCAGCAGGACGGACCGGATCGCGAAGTACAACCAGTTGTTAAGGATTGAAGAGGATCTTAAATCCAGGGGTATCTACCCGGGAATTGCAGCGTTTCCTATGAAAAGAAACTGAGATGTCTCAACCAATAAAATTCGGCACAGACGGCTGGCGGGCAGTCATTGGTGATGACTTCACCTTTGCGAACCTGGAGAAGGTCGCTCTTGCCACAGCACGATATTTCAAGTCGCACAAGAAAATCAAGAACGGCGTCGTCATTGGATACGACGCTCGCTTTATGTCGCGGGAGTTTGCGGAAAAATCTGCCGAGGTGATGGCGAACGCCGGTCTCAGGATCAAGCTTGCCAACAGCATTGTGACGACACCGATGGTGTCTCTGCTGACGAAGATGGAAAACGCTGCGGGCGGCATTGTGATTACCGCGAGCCACAATCCATCCACGTACAACGGCTTCAAGATCAAGGGCGACTTCGGCGGGCCGGCTCATCCTGAGATGATTGCAAAGGTAGAGAAGGAGCTTGCCAGGATTCTGAAACTGAAGAGTGTCCCGCACGGCAAGTACTCTCTTGCCCAGCTTGTGGACAAGGGGAAAGTCAGCTACATCAGCATGAAGCAGAGGTACCTTGATGATCTTGCGACGAAGATCGATCTGAACGGAATCAAGCAGTCGGGCATACGCGTTCTGTACGATGTGATGCATGGAGCTGGCCAGGGGGTGCTTGACACGGTAATGCCGGGGATCAAGCAGATGCACGAGATCTACAATCCGTCATTTGGCGGTGTAAATCCCGAGCCGCTCGCGCAGAACCTGACCGAGCTGGCCCGTTGTGTCAGAGCCGAGAACTTCCATATTGGTATTGCAACCGATGGCGACGCAGACCGGATTGGGGCCGTTGATGAGCAGGGACGATTCGTCGACTCACATCGCATCTTCTCT
>CAYPVN010000021.1:0-5869 GCA_964414155.1 uncultured Chitinophagales bacterium | reverse complement strand
GATTGGGGCCGTTGATGAGCAGGGACGATTCGTCGACTCACATCGCATCTTCTCTCTGTTGCTCAAATATTTTGTGGAACAAAAAGGAATAACGGGCGAAGTAGTGAAATCATTTTCCGTCACTCAGATGGTGGACCAGCAATGCGCGAAGTACGGACTGAAGATGCATGAGACGGCAATCGGCTTCAAACATATCTGTCGTTTGATGACCAAACGCGACGTGCTCATCGGCGGGGAGGAAAGCGGTGGGCTTGGTGTGAAGGGCCATCTTCCCGAGAGGGACGGTATTTATCTAGGCCTCCTGCTATGTGAAATGATGGCTGTGCGACAGAAGTCGCTGAGTGCCCTTGTGCAGGAGTTAATGGATGAGTTCGGCCCTCACGAATTCAAGCGTGTAGATTTGCACATCACAGAGAAAGAGAAGAACGCGATCATGAAGAAGTTCCAGCGAGGGGTCAAAGAGATTGCGGGATTCCCGGTAACCGGGCGGAAGGATACTGATGGGTTCAAGTTTTTTGTTGATGGCGGATGGGTGCTTGTCCGGGCCTCAGGCACCGAGCCGCTTATCCGTTTTTACGCGGAAGCAGGAAGCACAGAAATTGTCGACGCATTGCTCGACGCCGCGACTCGTCACTGACGTTGCCCGACAGGAAAGGCGCCTATGCAACTGACGATGTACTATAATATTATGCCAGATGGAACGGTGAAGCAGGTGAATCCCTTCACCGGAACCGAGGTATGGGCCGTTCCGGGGAGAAAGAATAAGCCGTTTGGGAATGGAGCTCCTCAGGAGACGAAACAGATTGAGATTCACAGCCCTGAGGATTACTGCAGCTTTTGCCCGACGCGCTATCTGGAGACACCACCCGAAAAAGCCCGCCTCGTGCACAAAGACGGGCGCTGGGAGCGGATTGATACCTTACCCGCTGACAAGTATACTGAGACCACGGCGGAATTCCGGCGCGTTGGCAACATGTTTGAGATCGTGACACTGGATTATTGGCGCAAGAACTACGCTTTTAAACCGCCGCATGCCCGCCTGAAGTGGAAAGAAGACTACCTTGCCAGCCCCGTCGGCCTCAAACACATCACCGATATCACCGAGTACAAACTGAAACAGGAAGGAAAAACCGCCGAGCAGATCGAGAAGATGTCGATGGCCGATAGGCTCGCCATTGCGGATGCGTTCTTTGGCGGCGGCCATGAGCTTATTATCGCCAAACGCCATTTCAGAGAAGGGGCCATTACAGAGGACGACCTTTTTTCGTCAGGCGATATGACACTGGATGAACACTTCTGGTACTTCAAATTAACGGTGGACACAGTCCGCGATATCTCGGTCTCGAACAGATATGTCCGCTACGTTAGTGCATTCCAGAACTGGCTGCGGCCCGCGGGTGCATCGTTCGACCATCTCCACAAGCAGCTTGTTGCGCTCGATGAATGGGGCTCCTCGATTGAGAACCAGATCCGAATGCTGCGCGAAGACCCGAATGTCTACAATGACTTTGGCGCCAACTTCGCCGCGCATCATAATCTCATTTTTGCGGAGAATGAGTACGCGATCGCGCTGGCGGGAATCGGTCATCGGTATCCGACGATAGAGATTTACTCCCGTTCCCAGAGCGGCCGCCCCTATGAGCATTCTGACGAGGAAATCCGCGGTGTCAGCAATCTCGTCCACGCATGTCATGCGGCGATGGGAAGTCGGATTTCGTGCAACGAGGAATGGTATTACACGCCGATTGACGCGGTGTACAAGATGCCCTGGCACGTTCTGATCAAGTGGCGCGTCAACGTTCCCGCCGGGTTTGAAGGTGGCACAAGCATCTTCATAAATCCCATGACGCCCATTGAATTACGCGACAAGATGGTCCCGCGGCTGTACCAATTGCGCGATGAAAACAAGATCGACCGTATCCGTATCGCAGAAGAATGTAGAGTCGATCCGAATCCGCTGAAGTATTATTTGAAGTAAGAAAGCCCACAAATCCTCTGGGGGCATTATGGACCGATGCCGGATGTCATTCCTCCTAGTTGCTACCGCTGGCATACTTGCCTCTTCTCAACCCGCCTTCACTGAAACAGTTGTCGCACACGATTCGCTAACAGCCGATACAACTTCGTTTGTCAGAGCGGGGAAAGATTCATTGGGGAGCTCATATTCGGTCTCCACCTATCACCTTGACGTTGAAGAGATAGCAAGGTTTCCTGAGCGAAACATCGAGCACATGGTTGCAATCGTTCCGGGCGTCATCTTGCTGGACAATACTCTCTTCTTTCGTGGCGGGCGTTCGGATGAAACGGGATCGTATCTCGATGGGTTTCCGACTACCGATATTGTGAATGGTGGGCGGGGAATTACCTTGACGCAGGACGCATTGTACAGTATTGACATCCGCACTGGCAACTATAGCGTCGGGGCCGGCAGAGGGAACTCCGGCGTGGTTAACTATTCGACAAGGACAGGTGAGCCGGACATCGCCGCAAGTCTCGAATACGTGACCGACAATGTGATTGCCGCCGGAAAAGGGAAGGCATTTGATGGATCAAAACGTCTCGGTGCGTATTGGTATGGCTACAATGAAATCATTGCAACCCTTGGTGGTCCGGTTATTGATTCAAGGATTCGGTTTTTCGGCTCGGTCAATTACTCGTATCAGAGAGACAGGAATCCACAGCGATATCCGGGCATTCATCTGGGATTGGTCGCAGACCCGTATTACAGAGATACAGTTGACCTGCGCTATCCAGCTGGTCCGGTTCTGAAGAATTCGCTTGAGCAAACTACCTGGACCGGGAATCTCCTCTTCGATCTCGATGGCCTTCTCGTCAAGTTCACCGGGACGACAACACATCGGGAGTTCTATAATCCTTTTAACAACAACAATTTCCCCGGCAATATTGCCAATATGTTGAACACTGACAGAATCGAGCGAGTGCGGGACAATAACACCCTGCTGGGTATCAAGGCTTCGTTTCTTCTGAATCCACAGATGTCCGTCGAGATCTCAGGTGGCTACACACGCCAGAGCGGTAAAGCGTGTGATCCATACCTCGAAGACAACTTCTTGAGCTATGGAGACAGCGTTGCGAACGCCGCCGTCGGATTCATTTGGCCGGGACGGTACCAACCTCCCCCTCAAAAGTTTCTCTATGAATTTAGATTCAGTTCGCCGGGGGACCTCGTTGCGAACTACCAGAAGTTCAAGAATGAGAGCCTAACCCTTGGGAGTAAATTCTCACTTGAGATGTTCAGCAGGCACAAGCTTGAAGTTGGTGGAGAGGTTCAATCATTCACAATCCGTAATTATGGTTTGAAGAATGCATCAGTTATGGCGCTTGCGGGCCTTCTTTTCCGGAACGACACCACAACCAGTCCTTCAAGAAAGTTGAAGCGAGAACAAATCTTCAACAATCTCGGCGTCAACAATTTCGGCTATGATGTGTTCGGCAACGAGACTGACGCCGCGGGCATAAATGCTCCGCGGTCTCCTGTTTTTGCCTCAGCGTATGTTCAGGATAGCTTCACAGCAAGGGACCTGATCATGAACGTTGGGCTTCGCTATGACCACTTCAACGCCGATAACCTGACTCTTCTGGACCCCACCCACCCGGAACTCACGATCGACCAACGCACCGGCACAATCATGGAATCCGGTCTTCGTAAAACCAGGAGTTCGAACACGTTGAGCCCTCGCATCGGTGCATTGCTCCTTATAGACAGCCAGAGTGTACTTCATAGCCAGTTCGGGGAGTATGTGCAACAGCCAAGGCTTCAGGAAATGTATTGGGGGGTTAACGCCGCCATCCACAACATTTTGATCGATGGGATCCCCGACTACCAATTTGCGTTTGATTTGAAACCTACGCGGACAGCCCTCTATCAGCTCGGGTATTCTTATCAATTTGATGATCTCACACTGATTGACCTGACAGGGTATTACAAGCAGATGAATGATCTGGTAATTTTTGATTATCAGGGTGGAGGGTATGGCAGTCTCCGTAATGGGGGCCGTTCAATCGCCAAAGGGGTTGAGTTGACATTTTCCATGCAGCGGAGGAAGCGCGTCAGAGTGGATGCGTGGCTGGCATTGCAGGATGTGCGTGGACCAGGCTCGTTTCCCACATCAAACTTGGGCAGCGGACCTATAGCAATAGGTGATACTACGATATTCATCCTACAACAGCTAACAAGCTATTCCCGAGTCGAGGCGAGCAATCTGATTCGTGGCAACATCTTCTTCGATTACCACTTTGGTGTTGATGATGGCGGGGCTCTCCTTGAGCAACTTGGTACCTCGATTCTTCTCACATTTAATAGCGGACATCCTTACACAAGATATCGGGTGAATAGTGGAGTTGAACGGGATCTCCGACAGAGAATTCCTATTGAGGGAATAAGTTCTTCAACGACACCCTGGTTCTTCCAGGTCGACTTGCACGTAGACAAAACATTCAACATCATCGACAAGCTGAATGCAAACTTCTACATATCGGTCATCAATCTTCTCGACGCGAGGAATGTCCAGAATGTATTCCTCACAACCGGCCAGCCTGATGATGATGGCTGGTTGAGCGATCCACAATTCGGCGGACGACTGGTCAATACCTTTGGACAGACTTACGCCGACGTGTACAAGGCACTCAACATAGACTACCTCGAGCAGTACCAGAACGGGGTCTGGCCCGGAAGTACTCCTTCCATCTACGGTCCGCCTCGGCAAATCAGATTTGGTGTAAAAGTGGAATACTAGCGCAAAGCAGTAGGGATACCTCCCACACCCACAGATCTCTTCGATCCATCATTAGTGCAGTCACCCTTCGTTACCCGTCCAAGTTCTGCAGCGCGTTGAATTTTCTATCCCTACATGAATTGCGTATATTTCAACGGAAATGATCTCTGCAGTCTCCATATCGCTTCAATTCGGCGGGCGTGATCTTCTCAAAGAAGTCTCCTTCCGCATCGGATCACATGATCGCATTGGGCTTGTCGGCTCGAATGGCGCCGGGAAGTCCACGCTGCTGCGGATGTTAGTAGGCGAACAGTCGCCTGACTCGGGCGACCTTGCAAAGGCGAAGTACGTCAGTGTGGGATATTTGCCGCAGGAAGGGATGCACGCCAGCGGACGCACACTCTACAAGGAAGTGGAGACTGTGTTTGGCGATGTGCTTGAGTTGCAAGCGAATCTCGAGGAAATCCACAGGAAGATGGAAATCACCAGTCACGAGGATGAGGAGTTCCAGGAGCTGCTGGAGCTGTACGGAGAGATGCAGCATAAGCTGGAGGATACTGATGTGTTCCGGATGAAGGCGAAGATTGAGAAAGTACTCATGGGACTTGGCTTTTTCGTCCGCGATTTCAATCGGGAAACCGATGAGTTCAGTGGCGGATGGCAGATGCGCATTGCGCTTGCCAAGTTGCTGCTACAGCAACCCTCGCTGCTGCTGTTGGATGAGCCGACGAACCACCTTGATCTTGATTCGCTGCAATGGCTGGAAGAATACCTGCAGTCATATGACGGGGCAGTTGTAATTGTTTCTCACGATCGACGGTTCCTGGATAACATGACAGCGAAGACCTATGAACTGAGTCTCGGCAAGCTCACCGAATACCATGGCAACTTCACCTTCTACCTGAAGGAGAAGGAAGAGCGCAAGCAACTGCAGGAGTCTGCGTTCGTGAACCAGCAACAGCAGATCAAACAGACCGAACGTTTTATCGAGCGCTTCCGCTACAAGGCGACGAAAGCAAGACAGGTTCAGAGTCGAATAAAGCAGCTTGAGAAGCTGGATGTGATCGAGATTGAGGATGAGGAGGACAGCATTCACTTTGAGTTTCCCCCGGCACCGGCCAGCGGAAGAGTGG
>CAYPVN010000020.1:11486-19580 GCA_964414155.1 uncultured Chitinophagales bacterium | reverse complement strand
TTTCAATTGCTTCCTTGAACAATCGCGCGTTCTCCAGCGAAATGATCGCAAGATTGGCAAGCGAAGAGAGGAACTCCATATCAGTCTTGGTGAATGGCTCACGGCTGAGCTTGTCTCCAAGCAAGATCACTCCCTTACTCTCACCCTGTACGTAGATTGGAACAATTACGGCAAGCCCCATAGAAGTAAGCATCGTGCGTGGATCCACTGCATGCTTCACGACGAGATCAGAGACGAGTGTGGGAGACTTGGTATTTGCAAGAGTGACAAGCAATTCACTTTGGGGAGCGGGGCCGTCAATCCTTGAGGCCGCAACCTTCATATCAGCCCCCATGCGCAGGCAGATCAGATATCTACTCACACCAATCTGTCCGAGTAATGAAAAGACGAAAAGCCTGACCAACCTATCGGGATCGAGTTGAGCATTAAATTCTGTCCCCAACTCAAAGAGAGTGTTTAATTCCTGGATCCTTCTATCCAATCTACGATTAACCTGCTGAAGCTCATCAATCGTCCGACTCTTCTCAACGGCCGTTGCGGAAATGTTTGCCAGCGATTTAAGGTACGTCTCTTCGCGCGAGTGTAATTTCTTTCCCGAGAAGCACTCTCCGAAGCCTAACAGCCCGATTGGTTTTTCTGCAATATACATCGGGAGAAGAATCTTCACTCCTGTTTGCTTGAAGAACTTTATCCACGGATGCCCGGCCTGTTTTATCTTATCCACATAGAACATGTTTTTGGGAATGCGCCCGATTGCGATGCTGTTTCCCTGAACCGAACCCGGAAATCCCTTAATCATCTCAATGCAGTAGGTCCCCTTCTCGTTGAGTAGGACAGCCATGCCTTTGGTCGAGAGGATCTTCCCCATGATGGTTAGGAGGATGTGACTTAAAATGAACTTCGAGTCGAGGGATGAATTTATGATTTTGCTGAACTCAAAGAGCGCAGTATGCTCGAAGTGACTTTCGTAGGATGTTCTGGATTCGGATTTCTTGGCTGGAGATTTGGCAGGCATGAAGGGGTTACACCATCCGCTTCGGGCTACTCAGGTACTTGATCAGGCGTACCTCGTTCCGCGTACCAGGGGCGCTGCTATACTCGACCTTGTCCATCAGTGATTTCATCAGATAAACCCCAAGGCCTCCCTTTCGAAAGTGCGACAGATACTCCTTCATATCCGGGGCTTGGAGTTTGTCGGGGTTGAATCGCTTGCCGTTATCTGTAATGGAAATTTCAAACGCTCCCTTGTTGGGTTTCACAACAACCATGATTTTCTTTCCGGGATCGAACTTATACGCATGTTTGATCACGTTCGTACACGCTTCGTCCACAGCCATCGCAATCTTGCTGACTTCTTCATCACTGAATCCAAATTCACGCGCCGCATGGGAAACGAAGTCTCGCACCACAACGAGCCGTTCCGTCTTGCTTTCGATGCTTATGCTCTTTTGTTTCACGCTACGCACTCTCGACGTGGACAACCATACGGTTATTTGGACTTGTCAAAGAACTTCGTGATTGCCTCTCCCTCATCCTTGAAAATCTCATAGAGAAGCGGGAAGCCAAGCAAGTCAAACACGTTGTAAACTTTGGCCGACATGTTCGTCAGTTTAATATCTCCTTCATTCTTTCTTACATCTTCGATGTAAGCCATGAACACGCCGAGCCCGGCGCTGCTGATGTAGGAGAGATCCTTGAAATTCACCACAATTCTGAATTGTTTCGAATTGAGAAGTTGCTGAAAGGCCTCTTCCAACTTTGGCGCCGTATGGGCGTCAAGATAGCCTTTCAGATCCAACACACTTACGCTGTTGGACTCACGTTGCGCTATTTTGAATTCACTCATGAATACCTCCTCCAGTTACAAAGTTTGAACCGATGGTTGTTGACCGTTCCCCTTCCACTTCAGCACAACCAGTGTAAGGTCATCGTGGTTGGCCTCACTTTCAATAAAGCTCTTGACGGATTCCAAAATATTATCCTTGATGACCGATGCTGACTTTCCTCGTGTGCGTTCGGCGGCCTTCAACAAGCGCTCGTAGCCGAACTCCTCATCGTCCGCACGCTGAGCCTCGGTAACTCCGTCCGTAAAGAATATGCAAACATCGCCCTCCTGCAGTTGCACTCCCTGCTCTTCAATGGCATGGGAGAAGACCTCCCCTTGACTCAATCCCATCCCCATTCCATTGGGTCGGACATAATCCACCCGCTGGCTCGAGACTAGTAACATCGGACAGTGCCCAGCGCGGGAGAGTGTGAGCTTTCCCGTTCTCAAGTCGAGCAGACCGTAAATCAGACTGACGAACGAGCGCTTGTCGATCGAGCTAGCCAATGCTTCGTTCGCCCTCACCATGAATTGTTTTGGCGACGGATAGATCCTGCTTAATGACTGAAATATCCCTTTCACTTCGGCCATATAGAAGGCTGCAGAAACTCCCTTGCCGGAGACGTCCCCGACAACAATTCCCAGGGTGTGATCATCGAGCTGGACGAAGTCATAGTAATCTCCCCCCACTTCGAAGGCCGGTGTGGAGACTGCGTCGATCTCCAACGATTGAAACGTTGGCAAGCACTGCGGAAGCAAACGCCGCTGCATTTCCTGAGCAAGCATCATCTCGCGCAAGAGTCGCTCCCGCTCAAGCGATTTCTTGATCAAGCGGGAGTTCTGAATGGCAACAGTCGCCTGATCTGCAAACGCGGAAATCACGTCAACGTCATCCTTAAAAAACCCGTATTCCGAATCCTTGGTAGCGTAGAGAATGCCGATTAAATCGGTATGTGAAAGCAAGGGCATAACGACGAGGGATCCAAAGGGAAGCTTGCTCTTTTTAAAATTCTTGAACCGCGCATCACGGACTACTGCATCGATGACAAGCGGTGTTCGATTTTCCAGGAGGGTATCCCGGATGGTCTTTTCCCCAACCGGGAAGAGCATATTCACCTGGTCCTCGGTGATATTCTTCATCCCTACACATTGAACATGGTAATTGCCGATTAATGAGCTGTAGACAAGGACATCGTTCCCCTTCCCGTCGCCACGCTCTTCATCGGGAAGATAGATGATCTCAAGCCAGCAACTCTTTGCCTCGCAGACCTGGAGGGTCATCGAGGTGACCGTGTCCACCAATTCATTGAAGTCGAAGACTTGTGTTACCAGCCGGCCCAAATTGTGAAGGGAAGAAAGCTCGGAGGTTTTCCGGTCGAACGCTTCAGCAGTCGGCAGGTGAAACAGTGTGCTGACAAAAGCCATCCCCGAATAAATATTGCCGAAGATACAGACGATAACGACAAACTCTCTCAGCGGGTAAGAATAATAGAGGAGAGATTTCGAGACGACGGGATTCTGTAATAGAATAATGTTGAGGCCGATAAACCCAATGAACAGGAAAAATCCATATATGAGACTGAAGATTTTTTCCCGCTTTGTAAGGTAGACTATCCAGGAAAGCCTAAAGGCATTGATGATCGCAAATGCTGTTGCCGACCAAAAGAGAATATCTGTAAGAACACTTGGCTCAAGCGGTTGCAGAACCACCGTTGATACGGCGGCACCAACAGTCAACCCGAGAAAAGCAAAGAGATTGCGTTGGGTTCCTCGCTTGCGTTTGTACAGTACCAAGTCACGCAATGAGCGGATGATAACGACAGAGAAAATGCCAAACAGGATGCTGACAAAGGAAGCTGCGAAGATGCTTCCATAACCGAGTGGCAGAAGAGAGAGGTTTTTCGATTCAAAGCCATCGTCACCAATTGCGATAAAAATAGCGGCGAGGACCACCATGATCAGCATCGAGATCATGATGAGGCCGAGCCTTTTGACCGGGCTCTGCTCGCGTTTTACCCACCAACTTTCCTGAAGCAGATACAGCAGGACGAACACCGCCATAATCGACAGGTCGCGAATCAAGCTGAAGCCGCCGATTTCCAGCTCGACGTTCTTGCGAACCACATCGACCGTGAAGACCACGAGAAGCAACAGCAGAGCGCCGCCCGCGTATATGATTCGTCGCAACCTCATCGATCTCCGCCACTGTTGTCGTTATACTCTAATCAACAACCAGGAGTCTTTCCTGTATTTCGCGTAAATAAGCACTGAGTATGAAATAATATAGAGCGGAAGCGCCATCCACGCACCCATGATTCCTCCGTTAAGCGTGATGCCAAATATGTAGCAGACCGGAAGGAAGACAACCCAGTGGGTGAGAACCTCAATCAACATTACATATACGGTGGCTCCGGCTGCTTGCAGAGCATGCGCGAACACGATACCGCTTGCATAAAATATCTGGGCTATGCCGGCGATGCGCAGGATTGGACGCGCCATCTCTGCAACCTCGGCGTTTGTTGTAATCAAGATCGTGACTGCATCGGGGAAGAGCACGAATACCACGCCGAGCACAATTGTAAAATACGTTGCCAGGCGTGCTGCTTCGAGTCCGAACCTCTTCGCAAGCGGGCGATCACCGTTTCCAATACTCTGACCGACAAGTGTCTGAGCGCCGATCCCGAATCCAAAGCAAGGAAGGAACGACATGAATAAGGCGGTGATCACCACCTGGCTCGCTGCCTGCTCCAGCGTTCCAATCCTTCCTGTGATGGCAACAAAAACAAGAAACCCAAGCAGTATCAAGATGCTCTGAAACGAAACCGGCGTGGATATTTTGATAATCTGCTTCAAAACCTGCTGCCGGATGTTCAACCGCCCATAGTACTTGTATGTTCTTCGGTAAGAGGGAAGAAAAGTTGCAGAAACGAAAAACAAGCATCCGATAGCGTTACTGATCGCTGACGAACAGCCTGCTCCTGCAAGTCCCATCTCCGGGAAACCAAGCGCTCCAAATACGAGCACATAATTGAGCACAATGTTCGAGAGATTAACCGCTATCGCAGAATACATGAATACTTTCGTATGCCCGATGCCATTAAAAAATCCGCGATACGAAACGATGAACAGGAAAAAGAGCAAGCCGAAGAAGCGCCACTGCATGTAGGTTGTTCCTGCAGCGGCTACCGCCTCATCGCTCGCGAAAAAATCCAGGATTTCGTATGAGAAGAACCAACCAATTGCGCCGATGATAACGCCAATAACAAGCGAGAGAAGTAGCGCATTATTGAGAACATCTCCCGCGCCCGCGTGATCGTTCTCCCCGTATCTTCGGGCAACAAGGATGTGCGTCCCGGTGGCAAGGGCAGAAAAGACACTTGTGATCGCCCACGTGGCGAGCAGACCCAGGCCCATAGCAGCAAGGACGACTTCGGTATGCTCAAGTCGGCCTACCATCCCAGCTTCAACGACAGAGACGATCATCTGTGAAGACAAGCCGGCCACGGCTGGTGTCGAGATCTTCAACACCTCGCGTGTCAGTGCTTTATCGGGAAGAAAGGTCATCCACTCAAGCCGTCATAAGTGAGACCGGGAGGAAATTGCACGCCCATTCTGAAATCGGGTGCCAACCGGCTGGCACTGTCGACACTATACAGACAACTGGGCAATGTATCGATCGGCGTCGCGGGCAAACGTTGTTGTAGGATAATTCTTCTTGAGTTTCTTGTACAACGAAAGAGCTTTCTCCTTTTCACCTGCAAGAGCGTAGTTGCGAGCGGCATTATTCAAATTCTCAGCCGCTCCGGCATCTGGCGCATATTTTGTCGATGCCTTCTCAAAATTTGCCGCAGCTTCTTTCCACTGTCCCTTTGCTTCATGACATGCCGCGATACCAGCAAGCCTCGAGGCAGTCAGGATTTCGCCGCTCGGACTGAAATCCTCAAACTCGTTTAGTGCCTCATCAATTTTCCCGAGCTGGAAATATGCGTTCGCGAGATAGAACCGCGCCATCTCTCCAGAAGGTGTGTTGCCATATTCTTCAACAATCGATTTCAGCCCGACGATGTTTTGCTGGGGAATTCCATCTATCGCCAGCTGGAGTTGCCCCCCATCAAAGTATTGATAAATCTTGCCAAGGTCCGTTGTAGCTTTGTCATTGTTAGCATTCCGGTTATTCACATATACAACCGAAGCAATGATCAGAACCACGGCAATAGTGAGACCCACACCGATGTTTTTCTTGTTCTCTTCGTAGAAGGTGGTTGCCTTCATGTATGAAGTAATGAGAGCGTCCTGCTTCAATTCTCTCTTTGAGATTTTCTTTTTTGCCTGCAACATAGATGGTTTGTGCCTTCCTTTGAGTGTTTAGATTGAATTCCCGACTACCTGGTGCGCCCGTCGGGAGTTGAACCCGAAACCTTTGGCTCCGGAGGCCAACGCTCTATCCAATTGAGCTACGGACGCAAAATTGATCACCAATTGCGTTCCAAAGTACCAAAAAAATGTCTGTCATTCAACCTAAAAATTGACAGGGTGATTGCCCGGAGATAACCGCCGAGTGAGAGAATTGGACAAGAACGTGAGGGCGAGAATCATCAGCAGCAAAGCAACGCAATAAGCGGCGGCTGGTCCGAAGTTGTATGCGCGCAACTGCGAGAGGATCTCAACCGAGATCGGTCGACTGGAATACGTGTACAAGAGAATTGACGAAACAAACTCACCGAGGGCGGCGATCATGATGAGAAGACTCCCAGACACGATGCCCGGAAGTATAATCGGCAGAATCACACGTCTGAATCTTCTGACTACTCCAGCTCCAAGTGTCTCGGCGGCTTCTATCAAGGAATCGTCAAGTTGCTCAAGAGACGCAACGGTTGATCTGACTACCAACGGATAGAGTCGGATAAAGTAAGCAATCGGAAGGATCCAGAAACTGCCGACGAGGATGGAGTAGCCACTGAAAATACTTCGGCTGTTAAATGTCAGAATGAGACCAATGGCAACGACCGTTCCCGGCAGTGCAAATGGTAACGTTACTATAAGGTCGAACAGGAATTTTAAACGTCGCAGCCCACCCTTCGTAATCAGATATGCCGCAGGCACACCGACGACAATCGCTGCAACAACTGCGAGCAGACTCATCAGAATACTGTTACGAATCGGCTCGAACACACGAACCTCACTCAGGAGTTTCAGGTAATTATCTACAGTATAGGACGTCGGCAGGATTTGCCATGTCCACGATCCTTCCTGCACAAATGAGATGACGATGATAGTAATGATCGGAAGAACTTCCACGCTCAGAAAAACGACGCACAGCGTTACCATGATATTCTTGGTGAGGCGACTGACTTGCATCGGACTATTACGCGGCGCCCCCTTTGTCTGCGACCGAGTTCCTGGCCAACCCACTCTTCGGAGCGCAATGAAGAAAATGATTGAAACAAGTGTGAGCAGAACTGACTGGGCCGCCGCAAGATCGAGCTCGCCGTTCAGCTTCGTCGAGTAGATCAACGTTGTCATGAAACGATGTTCACCGCCAAATAGGAACGGTGCTGAAAAAGAAGCCATGCTCGTCATGAACGTAAGGATCGAACTGCCAATCAATGCGGGCCTCAGTTCGGGCAATATGATCCGATGAAAAATCCTCCACGATGTACTGCCGAGACTTGATGCAGCTTCGAGCTGTGATCCGTCCAACTGTCGCAATGCAGTTGAGACAAACAAATAGAAGTAGACGTAAAAAGAGTATACATGAACAACAACAATCGCCGGACGACCATCCAGATAGAAGGGAACCTTCTCCAGCCCAACAACGAATTGAAGAGCCCGTGGGATGAAACCGCTCTCCCCAAAGACAAACAAGAACGCAATCACTCCCACAAGCGGAGGCAACGCAATTGGCAGGACGGCAAATCGCGAGAGGAATCGTCCCCCCGGAAAATCGAATTGCGTAAACACAAATGCAAAGAAGACGCCAAGAATTCCGCTCAACAACACGGTCAATGCCGAGATGAACACAGAGTTCCAGATCGCCTCCCAGCTTGACCGGTTTTCCGGACTCAGCAACGACTGATAATGCTCAAAGGAAAAAATGCCGTTGGCATGCAGACTCCCGAAGACAGTAACGACCACCGGATACAGAACATAGCCAAACAGCACAAAACCAAGCAGAAGGAGAGCGATCATATTTGGAAACTTGAAGGAACGCATCTGCCTATTTCTCCGGAAAGAAAGTGCATCGAGACCAGTCCACACTAAGGCCAACT
>CAYPVN010000020.1:0-11386 GCA_964414155.1 uncultured Chitinophagales bacterium | reverse complement strand
TAGATTTCGAGAGGAGTGCCGACTTGCTCGACCTTCCCATCCCGCATCACCGCAATTCTGTCCGAGAGGCTCATCGCTTCAGACTGATCGTGCGTAACGTAAATCGTCGTGATGCGCGTTCTCCGCTGAAGCAATCGAATCTCTTCTCTCGTTTTCCATCTCAGAGAGACGTCGAGGTTGCTGAGCGGCTCATCAAATAGCAAAACAGACGGTTCGACCACAAGCGCACGGGCAACCGCGACGCGCTGCTGCTCTCCTCCAGATAGGTTCGGCACACGCGCATGAATTTTTTCTGTCAAGCGGACTGCATCCAACATTTTCCCCACTCTCTCACGAATCCTGTCTTTTGCTACCCCGGCAGTCTCGAGACCGAACGCGACGTTCTCGGACACAGTCATATGAGGAAACAGCGCGTAGTTTTGGAACACCATTCCTATTGCGCGCAATTGTGGGGGAATGCCAGTCAGATCTCGACCGTTCAGGATAATCCGCCCGGATGTCGGCGACTCGAATCCGGCGATCATCCTCAAGAGTGTGGTCTTGCCGCATCCGCTCGGTCCCAGTATTGAAAAGAACTCCCCGGATCGGATATCCAGGTTCACATCGCGGACCGCCACATCTTTCGTAAAATGTTTTGAGAGATTCTGAAGACAGAGTGTTGACAAGTGAGTTGACGGATGTAAGTTATTGTCAGATCAATCGTTAACGGAGGCTTCTGCTATGGGTTCTTGCCGCTGCCTTTAATTTTTTCATCCCAATATTTCATCCACTCTTTCTCGTTCAAACCAATGGAAGCCCAATCAACGTTCATCGGAATAATGTTGAGGGAAGTCATCCATTCGGGGAGCGAAGATGCCGGGATATCCTTGCGTGTTGGGATGCGATAAAACTCTCGTGCTTGCTGAACCGTACTCTTTACTGAGGTAACGAATTCATAAAACCGCTTTGCCTCGGAAAGATCCCTGCTCCCCTTCACAATCGCGATGCAATCGGTAATGAGCGGTGTGCCGCTTTCAGGAATCGAATAGCCAAACGGATATCCGTTCGTATTGACTTGAATAATCACATCGGGGAGATTCCAAAGAGTCACCAGCCCTTCCTCTCGCGCAATCTTGAGATATAACTGCGTTGGGTCGGCGGTGTAGGTCTTCGTGTTGGCGTCCAGCCGTCTGAGCCACTGATAACCTGCTTCCGGATCTCCCGTCTTATTGATCTCTCGCTGAATCAACGCCGCGTAAATCGTCCTCATTGTCCCGGACGCCAGTGGATAACGAATGACAATCTTCCCTCTCCATTTGTCGTTCAACAAATCATCCCAATCGTGAGGAGCCTCATCTCCGGTCAACAGACGATTGTTGTACATAATGACTTCAGGAGTGATAAAGGTGCCATACCAGAATGCATTGGCGCTCTTGAATTCCACAGCCACGGCACTATCCCACGTCGGCATGTATTGCACAAGAAGCCCCTCCGATTCAGCCTTCGCAAACGTCATGGATGGGGCACCCCACCAAATGTCTGCCTGTGGATTTTCCCGTTCTGTGCGGATCCGATCATATGCATCCTGAGATCCCATATCCAGCCACTGCACATCAACGTCAGGGTGCAGTGTTTCGTACTGCTTCTCGAATTCCGCCAGCATTTCCTTGCCATGAGGTGAGTACACCGTCAGAGTCTTCTTGTCGCCCGACGAACATCCAACCACAACACACGCTGCAATGAGAAGTAGGGCCTGCCTCATCTGGTCATCGTTTTATTGGAGCGGCGATAGGTTGGGTAGGAAATCATGTTCGCAAAACAAGCAAGCGCACCACGATGCATATCTTTTAGCTGACGGTACCAGACGTATGACGTGTAGATATACGAGCCGGCACCGACATCGGCAACAAGGTAGCCAGTCGTAAGCGGTGGCTCATCCAGGTCGTGTGATGAAAGCAGTTGCACGTATTCGTCTGCAACGTCCGAGGGAAAATAAACCGCGCGCTCCTGTTTCCAGCCAATCCATGCCTCATCGGTGATTGTATTTGGATGGTTGAGCAACGGATGGCTTGGTTGGAGCATGGTTATGGGCGCTTCTTCCACAGTCACCCGCCGGCGGGATATCTTGAACGGGAACGGCGCGTACTCCGGTTTCCATTCCTGATCCCGCTGGTACATCACAACAAGATTCCCTCCACCCTTCACATATTCCAGCAGCCTCGAGTTGAACTTCTTCACATCATCCCGAGCAAGATACGCCCGAATGTCGATAACGATTGAATTGTATTGTGAGAGGTCACCGGAACTGAGGTCACTCTCGTCGAGCATCTTGTATCGGACGCCGAGTTGCTTCGTGATGGACTCCAAAACGGTGTCATAACTTTTTATGATCCCCACCTGAAGATCCTTTCCAACCGCGACATCAAAGACCTTGACAACAACGTCCTCGGAAGCATAGTCTGTCCGAAACGTCAGAATATAGTCACCTTGCCTGGTTGTCTCAGGTGGAGCGACAAACAACTTGCCGGTTGCAGTGCTGTCTTCTTCTTCGATAACGAAGGTAGGAGAATCTGCACGCCAGCCCGGCGGCGCGAGAACGCGGATTTTTCCTGCAGTCTTATGAGGCAGGTAATTCTTCACCCGATACTCAAACGTCTTGCCTGCTTGAAGGTGTGAGGAGGACATGCTTGCGACTCGAGGTTCAATAGTCATCGTCTGCCTGGGTGCAACCTCAAATTCTGGGTTGAAGGAGGCCGAAAGTTTATTCCCGTTGACCAAATAATCCAGGGCAACCGTAATGGTTTGGTCAGTCTCTATGGGATTGTACTGTCTGATCGATTTGGGCAAAGTCAGGATGGGATTGTCTCCCACCACAAGCTCAAAATCTTTCACAAAGAGGTTTGGCTTGATTTCGGGCGCGGAACCGCGCGCCTCATTCAGAGTCCAGCCTTGAGGAACCTTGAATTGTGTCCTCACACCACTTATCGCACAGTCGTTCGTTGAAATCTCAAGTGCACTTTTCACCTGTTGCCTGGCTACCGCAACGGGATCGTGTACAGTGAATTTCATCTTGATTTCACAGATAAGTGTGGCCAGCGTTTCGAGTTCCTTCTGCCATTGCAAGAGGAGCCGCCTCGCAGGTAACGAATGCAGATTCCCTCTCTGCAAATCCTCGATCGTATTCAGAAGAGCAGAGATTTGCAAAAGCAATGAATCACGCGGCATGTCCGACCTGAGGCGCGACATGTTTTGTCGTGTGCTTGCCAGTCCCGCAAGTTGCTGATCGCCCCCCAATTCAATTCCTGAGAAAAAACTAGTGCTATCCTTTTCATAAAGACTGTTCGCTCGCACGAGTTTGTAGCGACTCACCCCCCTTGTGAAGGCGCGGAGATTCGCTCTATCCATACCCTGCGTCTTGTGCATCTGCAGCGCATGTGCAGCAATATCCAAATATGAGAGATGTCGCGCGCTGTCCACTTCTTCTATCGCGTTAACCACATCGGCTGTTTGGTCTGTTTGACTGAAGTTCCGGAAAAACAATTTCCTGGGTTGCCATAGTGCGACTCCTTGCTCTCGTAACTGTTCAGGGAAGAACGTCGAGTCGGCTGCGGCGTCAAAAGCAACGATGACCGTGATTGCTACTGCCTGATGATGACCGTGGCCCTCTATGGTGTTGTGGTTCGTAAAGATGATATCTGGTTTGAGCTTGCGAATGAAATAAACCAGACGACGGAGAGCTTCAGTTCGCCCCCCCCATTTCTCAAACGTCTCTGTAGCCGTTTTTGAGAAACCAAAATCGACAAGATTAAGAAAACAGGGTTCGGTTCCAATTATCCTTGCCGCAGCCCTGGTCTCCTCGGTTCGAAGAACCCCAAGCTCTTCATATAACTCCGGGCCTTTTTCGTTCTGGCCACCTTCTCCACGAGTGAACAATACCGAATAGGTCTTCACACCGTATTTCATTCTGTAGTAGGCAAGGGTGGCGCCGTCCTCATCATCGGGGTGGGCTACAACGTTCATCAACACGCCGTCATTGCTCAAATCAAGAAAGGCCTGCTGCAACTCAACGGAGCTCTGAGAGTGAACCTGAAGAGATGAGGTGAATACTAAAACGAGAAGGAGCACCATGCGTCAGACTTTCTCGTAAATGATTTCTGGAACGATCTGCTTTAGGCGATCCAACGCGATGGCTCCCTCGCGAAGGAGTTTCGGAACGGTTTTTGAAACATCGACAAGTGTGGAGGGCTTTGTTTCCGGCAACTCGCCTGCATCAAGGAAGAGGTCAACACCGGCACCGAGCTGGTTTTTGATTTCGCCGACAGTTTTTGGCGTCGGCTGCCCGGTGATATTGGCACTCGTTGCAGTAATGGGACAGCCGGATAGTTTTAGAAGACTCATGCATAATGCACTTGAAGGAACTCTCACTGCGATTGTTTTCTCTTCCCGTGTGAGTACCTCAGGAAGCAGGTCGGACGCCCTGAATACAAGCGTAAGTGGGCCTGGCCAGAATGCGTCCATCATTTTCGCGGCCAACGGAGTAACTTCTTGTACGAGAAGTCTTAGTGATTGGACCGATTCCACGATCAGAAGGAGGGGTTTCATCCGCTCCCGCTTCTTTATTTCGTACACTTCAGTGATGGCCCGGCGGCTGAATGCATTTGCCCCGATACCATAAAGCGTATCCGTCGGGTACACAACGAGCCCACCCACGCGGATAAAATCGGCGGCATACTGAAGAACAGAATTCTCAGGATTCGAGGGATCTACTTTTAGGCTGAGTCCCATTTCTGTTTCACTGTTTGTAGAACTGCTTCCATTTTTTCAAAGACACTCTTCGGAGAAATGTTCTTCATGCATACGAAAGTCTGTATTGGGCAGACTTTCCCACCATGGATGCTGCATGGCCGGCAAGGAAGTCCGGAAGTTTCCATGATCGCATCATACTCTCCCAGAGGGGCAAACCCAAACTCCGGCACTGTCGCGCCGTAGATGCCAACAACCGGCGTCCGCATTGCAACAGCGATATGCATCGGCGCGCTGTCATTAGAAATGATGACCCTACAGCGCCGGATCAGCTCGGCTGATTGCAGTACTGTGAGGGTGCTGGCAGCATTCAGAACCGGACCGTGTCCAACACGAGTTTCAATATCCTGACAGAGTGATCGATCATCATCACCCCCAATCAGGGCAATGGAATATCCCGACTGTACCAACATCTTGCACAAAGAAATGAAGTATTCAGCAGGCCACCGTTTCGTATTCCATACTGAACCAGGCGCAACGGCGATCAACTGCTCTACGTCAAGGCGAACTTTTGATGCGTTCTTCGCCATCAGCCCATCAATAATCTCAATATCATGCTGACCTGGAAAGAGATTTGGAAGTTCGTGAGAGCATACTGCAACTCCGAGAGGGCCAAGCAGGCTCAGATTCCTGACTGTCTCGTGACTGCCCCGATCATACTGCACAACGTCGGAAAACAAGAATTTGCCTGCGCTCGTTGAGAACCCGATGCGTTTTGGAATTCCTGCGAGGAGGACAATTGCTGCGCTACGAATTGACCGGTGAGGAACAAGAGCGGTGTCAAACTTCCTCTCTCTCAGCTGACGTGACATCTTGAGCAATCCCGATAATCCCGCATCACGTCCTTTCTTGTCATACGGAATGATCTCGTCAATTGCGGGATGATTTTGCAGGCTCTCGCACGCTATTGGTATCGCTACAATTGAAATCCGCGCATCAGGAAAGTTTCTGCGCGTCACTTGAACAAGCGCCAGCGTCAGTATGATATCGCCAATGAAAGCTGTGTGAAAGAAGAGTATGTTTTTCGGCGCCGTCATTCCGCCAATCCTTCAACAAGCGCCGTTGTTTCGTGATACGCCGTATGTTTCCATCTCTTGTGCATCCAGAGCCAATGGTCGGGATGGAGACGGACATGTTTTTCGAGAATCGCAGTATGGCGGCGCGTCAACTCAATAACATTCTCTTCATTGTACTGTTCAAGGCCGGTCATATCGACATTTTCAAACGTCGCCACATACGATCCGTCGGTTTGCCGCACGAGAAACACCATAAGGATGGGAGCGCCGGTTTTGAGGCAGAAGGCCGCCGGTCCTCTCCGCGTGGCCGCCGGTCGTCCAAAGAACTCAATGAAAACAGACTCTCTCGAACCGCTTTGATCACCCATCATGACAACGACTCTCCCCTCCTTGAGCGTCGTGAGGACTTCTCGCACAGAAGGACCCATCGGGATTGCGGTATTCTCAAACCGACAGCGCATTTGAGTGATCAGTGCATCGATCCTCCTGTTGCGCTGATGTTGAACAATCATTGAAACCGGCTGACCAAGGTGAAGCCGCAGCGCGCTGATGCTGAACTCCCAGTTCCCATAATGCCCTGAGAGAAGTATAAGACCCCGCCCACGCGCAAATGCACGCTTGAAGACTTCCATATTGGCAACACGGACAGTCGGGATCAAAGCCTCTGGCCCCTTGTTCCTTGCCCAAAGCATTTCCATGAGCGTGGTTCCGTAATTCCGAAATGCACCAAGGGCGATCTTGCGTATCTCTCGCTCGGTTGCAACGGGAAAGGCCTTCTTGAGGTTTTCCAGTGTGACCGCCTTCCGAAAGGTCGTGCAGGAGAACACCATGCTGCCGAGCCATCTCCCACATTTTCCAACGACCTTGAACGGAAGTTGTTGTGCAGTCCAACTAAGGATGAAAAAGAAGAAGTATTCGATTGCTTCGATCATCAGGCGACATATGTTTGCCTGAATCTACGCAATCCGGCGGGAACATTCAATACAGAGGGATGCGATGTGATGATGCCAAGTCGCGCGGTATGCAAAGTCTTTTCATTCCGTACCGAATATCCTGTCTCCCGCATCGCCAAGACCCGGCAGGATGTAACCATGCTTGTCAAGCCGGCGGTCAAGCACCGTCGTGAACATGCGAACATCAGGATGGACGGAGGCAATCTTTCGCACCCCTTCCGGCGCAGCAAGAAGACTGACGAATCGGATTCGTCGGGCCCCCTTTCTCTTCAGAAATGTAATCGCTGCGGCCCCGCTGCCTCCGGTTGCCAGCATTGGATCGAGCAGCAGGACGAGGCTCTTGCTGAGAGTCCGAGGAAATTTCGAGTAGTAGTCCACCGGCTGCAGTGTTTCCTCGTTGCGGTACAAACCAACGTGCCCCACTCGGGCATCGGGAAGAAAGTCGAGGAACCCATCGACAAAGCCGAGACCTGCGCGGAGAACCGGGACAATAATGAGATCTTCGGCTAGACGGTAGCCGATTGTCTTTTCCAGAGGAGTGCGAATGAGGCTCTTCCGGATTTTCAGATCTCTCGTTACTTCAAAGGCGAGGACAGCAGCAATCCGTCTCAGCGTCGTGCGAAAAAGATGATTCCCGGTCCTCTGATCACGCAAGATCGTAAGGTCACGCTTGATGAGCGGATGACTGATGATGGTGAGATTTTTCACTCAAGGTTCTCTTTCAAAATTGGTCATTTCAATTGCTGCCTAATCAAGTGGCTGTTGAAGTATCAATCTTGTTCACAACTTCTTCCTCATGGCGTTGGCCGCAACGAGAATCGGATCCCAGAGCGGTGTATATGGCGGCGAATACGCCATATCCCATTGTTGAATCTCATCAATGGTTATTTTGTGCTGGATTGCGACGGCGAGCGTATTTGCCCGATGGACAGCGCCCTCTTCTCCATGGAGATTGGCACCAAGGAGCCGTTTTGATTTTCTGTCAGCGATCATCTTAATCGTCACCTTCTTGCTGGCGGGCATGACTCCAACCTTTGACCATGCAGTGATCGTCTCTGTCACGACGTCGAACCCAGCAGACTTTGCCTCCTCCACACTAATCCCCACCTGAGCTACTTCAAGTTCAAACACTCGAACCGCAATCGCCCGAATGGCCCCGCGAAACACAGCCTTTCCGCCCGCTGCATTTTCGCCTGCAGTCCACCCTGCCTTGCTCGCGGTGGTGGCAAGCGGGATGTACATCCATGAATTCGTCACGAGGTTCTTGACCTCGCAACAGTCACCCGCTGCGTAGATGTTGTCACTGTTTGTCTGCTGACGCTGATCGGTGAGAATTCCCCCTGACTCGCCGACCCTTATACCGGCCTTCTTCGCAATTTCACAGTTCGGCACAACTCCAAGGGAAAGGATGACCAGATCTGCCTCAAACGATCCATTCGACGTCACAACATGCGTTACCCTCTGTCGTTTGTCCACAACAAAGCCTTCTGTTTTTGCATGAGCGATAAACTTGACATCATGTTTCTCAAGTTGCTCACGGACTTTTTCACGTGTGTCCCTTTCCAGACCTGCCATTGGGAGGCTGTACCGGTGCAACATCGTCACCTCAAGATTGTGCGATCGGAGAGCATCCGCCATCTCCATACCAATATATCCGCCACCAATGATGATCGCTCGCTTTGGCTTTTCCTGTTCGATGTATTTCATTATCTGCAAACCCTGTTCAAGCGATTTCACGTTGAACACGTTGCGAGCACTTTCACCTTGCACGCCCAGTGATCGTGCCCGAGAACCCGTTGCAATGATCAATCGATCGTAGCGCTCCTCTTGTGTTGTCCCTTCCTTGAGGTTTCTCACAACGATCGTGCGGCTCGCCGGCACAATTTCTTCTACACGATGCAAAACACGAACGTCCACGCCTCGCTTCTCCTTCAGAGAAGCAGGTGTGTATGCAATCAATCCTTCCTTACGAACTTCACCACTGATATAATACGGAACCTCGCACATACCATAAGAGATATGCTCTCCTTGCTCAAATAGTATCGCGTCAATATTTGGGTTTGTTCGGACCGCCTTGCTTGCAGCGCTTGGTCCCGCTGCCAGGCCGCCGATTACGAGAATCCGCCTTGCCATGCGAGTTACTTTTGTTTGAAGGACAGAACCAACGGAACTCCGGCAAACACAAAATGGTCCCGAATCCGATTTTCCAAGTAGCGCCGGTAGTTATCATCGATGAGTTTGGGCTCATTACAGAAAAACGCAAAGACCGGCGGCTTCACTTTGACCTGAGTGATGTACTTTATCTTGATTTCTTTTCCCGATCTGCTGCGAGGTGGAAAAGTTTTGATGTCCCTCCCGAGGATGTCGTTGAGCTCGTTGGTGCTGATTCGTTTGTTCTGTTCCGTGTCGACAGACTTCGCGATCTCCAGGACTTTGTAAATCCGTTGACTCGTCAACGCCGAAATGAAGACAATTGGAGCGAAGTCATGAATGCGCAACTTCACACGTAACGCTTTCTCGTAATGGCGCGCCGTATTCTCGTCCTTCTCGACCAGATCCCACTTGTTAACCGCAAGAACAACCGGGCGATTTCGTTTCATTGCTGCTTCAATGATGCGCAAGTCCTGGTGTTCCAATCCCTCTTGGGCGTCAATAAGGACAACCACAACATCGCAACGCTCGATGCTTTTCAAGGTGCGGATCGTGCTGTAGAACTCAACACTTTCCTTGATCTTGCTCTTGCGACGCAAGCCTGCAGTATCCACAAGCAAGATTTCTTCTCCGTGAAACTGCACAACCGCATCAATGGGGTCACGCGTCGTCCCGGGGACATCAGTTACAATATGCCTATTCTCTTGAAGTAATCCGTTCACGAAGGACGATTTCCCAACGTTGGGCTTCCCGATCACTGCAATCTTGAGTCGCGAATCCTCTTGCTCCGGGGCAAGGCCGGAGAAATCCTTCGTGATCAGGTCGAGGAGGTCCCCCACTTTGCGACCCGCCAGTGCAGACGTTGACACCGGTTCTCCAAGACCGAGCCGGTAGAATTCCCCAAGTGATGGCTCACGTTTTTCGCTGTCGACCTTGTTGACCACCAGGATAACCTTTTTCTGCGCCTTTCGGAGGATCTCCGCAATATCGAGCTCGGACGGAAGCGGGCCCGTTTGCGCGTCGACCACGAAGAGAACCACATCGGCTTCTTCGATCGCAATCTGCGCCTGTTCCCTGATCGCCTGCTCGAAGACATCCTCAGAAGCGGGGACGAAACCGCCCGTATCCACAAGCGTGAATGCTTTCCCCGCCCATTCAGCTTCCGCATAGTGGCGATCACGGGTCACACCAGGCGTATCATCAACAATTGCCTCCCGCTGACCGACGATCCGGTTAAACAAAGTGGATTTCCCCACATTGGGACGGCCTACAATCGCAACGAACCATCGAGACATGCGCTACCTGAAGGAATTTGTCGAAAGTTATTGCAAGGTAAGAAGAAGGGGGACGAGTTTCAAGAACCCTTCATTATGGGAGGGGTAACTCACCCCTTGCCGGCGATGCATAGGTATGGATGGATGAAAGGGCCTCGCTGAGTTTTTCAAACCCGTCGGCTTTTGAGATGTACGCGGCTGCACCATACTGAAACGCGTAGCTAACGTCTTCCTCCCGATCTGATGAGCTGACCACAATGACAGGGATGTCTTTCAGGTTTTCATCAGTCTTGATGATCTTCAAGACCTCTTTTCCCCCAATGCGCGGAATATTTAGGTCCAACAGCACCAGATTCGGTCTCGGACTGCTGTTCGCATCGACAAACCTATTTCTACGGTAGAGGTAGTCGATTGCCTCCTGACCGTCGCGAACGACAAACAGTTCACCCGGTACCTTTTGACGAGCAAAGATATACTTCGTGAGTTTGAGGTGCTCATGGTTGTCTTCTACAAGCAATATTTTTAGACCTTGTTTCATCATTTCAAAAAAAGACTATTGTCTTAGGGGTTTGGGAAAAAGAAAGGGAGAAGACCTCTCTTCTCCCCCATGACTGACAACATCTGACAACAGGTTGATCTATTGCTTTCGGACCTGGCAGTAGGCACTTGGAATCGACCTCACCCTGAGATAATCCCCCACACCTGTCCTAAAAAAAACGTTGGCGGAATTCCTTGTGAAGTAAGCATCAGCGAGACAACTTACAGGCCAGATTCCGACGGCATCGGAATCGGCGCGTTGGAACGGTATAATTTTCCCACATCCATCAACCGTCCCTTCGTTTACAAGACAATGGATCTAGTATCTGTCGGGGCGGGGGGATTCTTCCGAAGGAATCCCTTTGGGAGGACCCCCGACCTTGGCGCCAAAGGCGCCACGCGCTAGCCGGGCTGTGCTATCTCAACATCGGCCAGGTACCGTGCTACCCCTCTGGACTTGATCTGCTTCTCAAGCGCCATCGCCTCTCCACGAGTTACAACCTCATTGGTCCACACAACGTCCCACGGAACCCCTGCTCGAGTGGACTTCCCCTCACCACTGTTGTGCTCAGCTAACCGATTGCCAAGATGCTGTGTGTGACCAACATAGTAACGGCGAGTGGTCGCACTGCGAAGTATGTATACATGGAACATCGTCGGGGCGGGGGGATTC
>CAYPVN010000019.1:17844-19588 GCA_964414155.1 uncultured Chitinophagales bacterium | reverse complement strand
GCGGTCACGTTTCTTCCAATACGATTTCGCCGACCGATCGATCTTCTGATCGAGAAGATCCTTTCCGGCAAGCCTCATCACAACACCTATAGGTGTGATGATGAGGTAGAAAAATACTCCCAGCAAGATTCTTGTGTTGACCCATCCGAGGATGAAGGCAAACTTCATCCATCCAATGTAGACCGGGCGCAAGATTGATTGGACGAAAAGGCCGGCCAGCAGGAAGAACGCGCCAGCCAGCCCAAACCAGGACCACAAGATGCTGTCGTGCATGAACAGGTACGTCCCGACTGTCGCGCAAATCAACGCGAACAGAATTCCAAATTTCCTGATTTCTTTTGGACCTGCAGGGATTGTGTTCGAGCTAATCAAGTTCGAACTCCTTCATCCATTCTGAATCCTGTTCAAGCGGTTTCTGCTCTTTCTTCGCGAGCACACAGTTACCGAGGACGAGGTAGTCCATTTCCGTCCTCATGAAGCAGCGATACGCCTCGTCCGGCGTACACACTATCGGCTCGCCACGTACGTTGAATGATGTATTGATGATAACCGGACAGTCTGTTTTCTTGTAGAACGCATTGATAAGATCATAGAACAACGGATGCGAATCCCTATCCACGGTCTGAATCCTGGCCGAATAGTCCACATGGGTGACAGCGGGGATTTCCGAACGAGGGACGTTGAGCTTCTCGATGCCGAAGAGTCGTTTCTGCTCCTCCGTCATCGGGATTTTTCGGCCGTCAACCACCGGAGCAACGAGCAGCATGTAGGGGCTGTCGCAATCGATTTGGAAGTAGTCAGAGACTTTCTCCCGCAAAACAGACGGTGCGAACGGGCGAAACGATTCACGGAATTTGATCTTCAAATTCATGATGGCCTGCATGCGGGGTGACCGTGCATCACCAATAATGCTGCGCGCGCCAAGTGCTCGCGGACCAAATTCCATTCTCCCCTGGAACCAGCCAATCACACTCTCCCGAGCGATCAATTCAGCCACGACATCAGGAAGTTCTTCAGGCGAAAGCTTTCGATGGACAATCTCATGCATCTTCAGGAACTTCTCGATCTCCTGATCTGAATATGCGGGACCAAGATAGGAGCCGTGCTGAGAATCCCTCCCCTCCGCAACGACCCGCTTGTTGCCAAGATACGCATGCCACACATACAAAGCGGCGCCCAGCGATCCCCCCGCGTCTCCCGCGGCTGGTTGAATCCAAATGTTTTCAAACGGGCCTTCGCGAAGGATCCTGCCGTTGCCAACACAGTTCAATGCAACCCCGCCGGCCAGGACCAGATTCTTCTCTCCAGTTTCCCGGTGAACATGTCGCGCCATCCTGAGCATGATCTCTTCGGTGACATCCTGGAGTGAGCGGGTAAGGTCCATTTCTCGCTGAGTAAGTTTCGCTTCTGCATCCCGCGGTGGACCGCCGAACAGTGCATTGAACCTGTCGTTGGTCATCCGCAATCCCGCGCAGTAGTCGAAATACTCCATATTCATTTTGAACGAGCCATCTTCCTTCAAGTCAATAATATGGTCATAGATTTGCTGAACATACTTCGGCTCACCGTAGGGCGCAAGCCCCATCACCTTATACTCGGCGGAATTAACTTTGAACCCTGTGAAGTAGGTAAATGCTGAGTACAGCAATCCGAGAGAATGGGGAAAGGTGAGCTCGCCGAGTATTCGAAGAGTATTGCCAGAGCCGACACCGTAGCTCGTCGTCGTCCACTCGCCGACCCCATC
>CAYPVN010000019.1:6028-17744 GCA_964414155.1 uncultured Chitinophagales bacterium | reverse complement strand
GAGTATTGCCAGAGCCGACACCGTAGCTCGTCGTCGTCCACTCGCCGACCCCATCGAGCGTAAGGAAGGCCGCACGTTCGAACGGCGATGGATAGAACGCAGACGCGGCATGGGATTCGTGATGTTCGGTGAAAAGAATTTTTCCCTCAAACCTCCCCCCATCAGCCCCTTCTAAACTGTCATGAATCAACCAACGTATCCAGAGCTTCTCCTTCAGCCAGAGCGGCATAGCCATCAGGAATGATTTGATCCCCAACGGAGCATAGGCAAGATATGTTTCAAGGATGCGCTCGAATTTGGTGAAAGGTTTGTCGTAGAAGACTACGTAGGAAATGTCGGATGGGGTGATGCGTTCATGAGCAAGACAATACGCGATGGCGTGTGAGGGAAAATTGAAGTCATGCTTCTTTCGAGTGAAGCGCTCCTCCTGCGCAGCCGCCACGATTTCTCCATCATGAATCAGCGCAGCCGCTGAGTCATGGTAATAACAGGAAATCCCGAGAATGTACACTACTCGTTATCTCAGTATAATGGCTGGATGCACCGGTCACATCTGGAATGATCTGATATACTCCACGAGCCGCGTACAATCTTCGAGCGTTTCGACGGGATGCGCCGTGCCTCCCTGCGCGGCCAGCTCGTGATGTTCTTGCACGCTTCGCACGTCGAGATGCCGCTGCCTTATCTGTTCAATACTCTTCGCGGCCGAGGCCGCGGCTGTGAGCGTTGTGATAAACGGTATCCGGTGTTCCATCGCAGCCCGCCCGATTGCGTGCTCATCCTTCCGCGACACCTGACCGAGCGGCGTGTTGACGATAAGCTGCACCCATCCGTTCTTGATGACATCGATGATGTTGAGTGTTCCCTCGCCAGCTTTCAGCACCGGCCTGTTGGCAATGCCGTTACGCTTGAGGAATGCAGACGTACCTTCTGTGGCAATTATATTGAATCCCAAGCGGACAAAATTTTTCACAACGTTTGCTGAGCGTTCGCGCTTATCACGGTCGTTCAGACTCACGAAAACCGTCCCCGATTGCGGTAGATCGTTTCCTGCCGCAATGGCCGCCTTCGCAAACGAAACGCCAAAGCTGTCGGAAATACCCATGACTTCACCCGTCGAGCGCATTTCGGGTCCCAGGAAATGATGTGCATCCGGAAATTTATGGAAGGGAAATACCGACTCCTTGATCGCAACATGCTTGGCCCAGCCGTAGCCTTTAACATCGAGCTCCTTCAGCTTCCGGCCGATCATGAGCTTCGCCGCAATTTTTGCGAGAGGAATTCCTGTTGCCTTGCTGACGAAGGGAACGGTACGAGACGCGCGGGGATTAACCTCCAGCACTTGAATGACGCCTTCGCTCATTGCGTACTGGACATTCACTAATCCCACAACCTTAAGAGCAAGCGCCAGGCGACGCGTATACGTCATGAGTGTGTAGAGCTGTTGCGGCGTCACGTTGTACGGCGGAAGCACACAGGAGCTGTCGCCGGAGTGAATCCCGGCTTCCTCGATATGCTGCATCACGCCACCAATGAAAACATCTTCTCCATCGGACACAGCATCAACATCAAACTCATAAGCATCTTCAAGGAATCTGTCGATCAGGACAGGATGCTCAGGCGACACATGAACCGCCTTTTCCATGTACTCCTGGAGGCCCTCGTCATTATAACAGATTTCCATGGCCCGACCGCCAAGCACATACGAAGGACGAATGAGAACGGGATACCCGATCCTCTGTGTTACAACAAGTGCTTCCGGAAGAGTCGACGCGGTTCCATACGGTGGACACGGAATTTCGAGTTCTTCCAGCAACTTGCCGAACCGCTTTCTGTCTTCCGCCAGATCAATGCCCTCTGTTGAGGTGCCAAGGATCTTGAAGCCGTTTGCTTCGAGTGCGTGCGCGAGTTTTAGCGGGGTCTGTCCGCCAAAGCTGACAATGATGCCATCAGGGTGTTCCTGCTCGCAGATGTTGAGCACATCCTCCAGCGTAAGCGGCTCGAAGTAGAGCTTGTCGGTCGTGTCGTAATCAGTCGATACGGTCTCCGGATTGCAGTTAACCATGATCGTCTCGTATCCCTCCTCTTCCAACCCCATGACACCATGGACACAACAGTAGTCGAATTCGATCCCCTGCCCTATCCGGTTCGGTCCTCCGCCAAGGATGATCACCTTCTTTCTATCGGATCGACTTGCTTCATTCTCCCGTTCATAAGTGGAATAATGATACGGTGTCTCAGCGGCAAACTCAGCGGCACATGTATCAACGGTTTTGTAGACAGGCAGGACCCCCAGTTTTTTCCGTAACGCACGCACGGCGGGTTCAGTTGTTTTCCAGAGTGTTGCCAGCTGGCGATCGGAAAAACCGTATTGCTTCGCTTTCAGAAGTATTTCCCGTGTGACAGTGTTCAATGAGAACCCTTTTTCTGGTTGTGCTCTTTGTGCCGCAACGCCATGTAGGTGGCGATCTGTTCTTTCGTGAGAACCGATCTGGCCTGGATGTGTGCGGTGAGGTGCACCGACCTCAATGCGCCACGCAGGCTGCCTATTTCGGTCGCCAGCTGTTTTGTGTGTGATTCGCTTGCTTTACCCTGTCTGAACGACGACTCAAGTTCTTGTTCCTTTGCAATAATCAGCACTCCCATTGCCCTTGCGTTCTCGCGCATTTCATCGATGATCGCCGATATGTCTTTGAATTGATCATCGGTCAGCTTGAGTGCTTCTTGCATTTCAAGAACGTGCTTCGGCCCCGGATAACCATTGATGTCTGCATAGAAAGCCATCCCGGCGCCTTCACTTTTTTCAAGTGACTCCTTATCGGGAGGGACTGTCTGGGATTGTACCAGCGCGGGCAGGGTCAATAGGAGTAGCAGAGTCAAATTGTTTCCCTCGCGCCTGTAATGCAGAAGGTGTATCACGAGGCCATACTTTCAACAGTATACGTCTTAAGTTCCTCCTCCAACTCCACAATCTGTTTGATGTTATGAAGGAACCATGGATCGACGCCCGTGATGCGGTGCAAGGACTCGATACTCATACCGAGCTGAAATCCGTAACGGAGATAGAAAACACTATCTGACCTCGGTCGTGCGAGGCGCGCCGTGACCCGCTGCCGCCATTGCTCTTTCTCCTGTTGCGAGAGGGAATCCACATTGAACAGATCCTTACCGTCAGCGCCAAGGCCATGCCGTCCCTGCTCGAGCGAACGTAATGCCTTCTGCAATGCTTCCTTAAACGTCCGGCCAAACGCCATCGCCTCACCGACAGACTTCATCTGGATGCCTAGCACGTCATCAACCCCCTTAAACTTCTCAAAGTCCCATCGCGGGATTTTCACAACACAATAGTCGATCGTCGGTTCGAAGGAGGCAGGAGTAAGTTTCGTGATGTCATTAGGGATTTCATCGAGAGCATACCCGACCGCAAGCTTTGCCGCAATCTTTGCAATCGGAAAGCCGGTTGCTTTTGACGCAAGCGCAGACGAACGGGACACGCGCGGGTTCATTTCGATGACAAGGGAGCGCCCCGTCTTGGGATTGACGGCAAACTGAATGTTCGATCCTCCCGTTTCAACACCGATTGCGCGGATGATCTTCAGTGCATCATCACGCATGATCTGATATTCCTTGTCCGTGAGTGTTTGTGCCGGTGCAACGGTAATGGAATCCCCCGTATGTATTCCCATCGGATCAAAATTCTCAATCGAGCAGATGATGACGACATTGTCTTTCAGGTCGCGCATCACTTCAAGTTCATACTCCTTCCATCCAATGACGGATTCTTCTATCAGAACCTCGTGGATAGGACTGGAGTCAAGTCCATGCTGCACAACTTCATCGAAGTCATCCTCACCCTGCGCTATACCTCCACCCGTTCCACCCAGGGTGAATGAGGGACGAATGATCAGAGGGAAGCCGATGCGATTAACAAGGTGTCGTGCCTCTTCGAGCGAGCGGACGAATCCTCCCTGCGGCGTGTTCAATCCTGCCGCATCCATCGTGGCCTTGAACAATTCCCGGTTCTCAGCCTTCTTGATCGCGTCGAGCTTCGCTCCGATCAGCTCCACATTGTATTTCTTCAGGACGCCGTTCTCAGCAAGGGAAACAGCCGTGTTCAGAGCCGTCTGGCCTCCCATCGTTGGCAGGATGGCATCGGGCCGTTCGCGCTCGATTATCTGTTCCACGAAGAAAGGAGTGATCGGCTCGATGTAGGTTTGGTCCGCCAGGTCGGGGTCGGTCATGATTGTGGCGGGGTTGCTGTTAATGAGGATGACGCGATAGCCTTCCTCACGCAGGACTTTGCACGCTTGGGTGCCGGAATAATCGAACTCGCATGCCTGACCGATGACGATCGGGCCGGAACCAATGATGAGGATGGACTGAAGATCGGTACGTTTGGGCAACTGCTGCAGGTCTCCCTTGTCGGGCCTAAATATACAAAGATCGCATCACGAAGGCAAAGGTTTGTTCACATCTCCTCCGTTTCTTGCGGGATCATCTCAAGGAAATCCCCTCTTCCGTTCGAACTCGAAGCTTGCATGGGATAGAGAAAACCGGTATCATGAGTCCAGTTTATGATCTTCCTCGTTGTCGTTTCGTATTAGCCGACGTGATTGGTAAACCCTCGTGAAGATACATGGTTCGAACACCGGCGGTCATGTCTAAACCGCCCGCTCGGAAGAGGGGGATGCAGTGAGCTTTACCGTCGAAAGAAAGATTACCGTCGGGTTCTCTCTTGCCATTTTGGCCGTTGTTTGTAACGCTCTTCTCACCTACCGCATCGTCGAATCGCTTACCGACCAAGAACCGAACAATCCCCTCCACCTCCTGATCGCTATCGCTGCAATCAGCGTCATCATTACAGGAAGCTCTCTCGTCATGCTGATCAGCGTGCATCGAGATCTCCACAAACGGGAGATTCTCCACAATTCGATGCGAAGACGCACAGAACGGATGGGAGCCATTCTGGAAACCCATTCGGATATCTCCAACGCGGAACTCTCTCCCGGCCGAATGATCAATCTTGTCGCGAAACGCCTTCATGCCTTAACCAAGGCAGACGGTGTAGCGATTCAAACATTGGAGGCTCCACCGGTCATCAGTCCCACGGAGGCCATGCCGCCACCCAAAATGAATCAGATTCTCACTTCACTGGCACCAATGATTGAGCGAACCCTCCGGACCGGAAAGCTCTTCCGCTGTGATGACGCAGAAAAAGACCCGCGATTTGATAGGGAGATAAGTAAGAAAGCCGGAATCGGCGCGATGATTTTTGTACCTGTCAGGGGGGGCGGAACGACATTCGGAACAATTGTCGCCCTTTGGGCAAGATCGAGAGCGTTTGAAGAAGATACGGTCGACACGATTCAGCATTTGTCTCATATTTTGGGCAATTATTTTGCGCGGACGCGAGAAATTGAAGAACGGACGAGATCAGAAGGGGCGCTCGATGGCGCAAGGAAGGATCTGGACCGGATTCTGGGCGATCGCGACAAGGCCTACCACGATTTACAGAAGGCCAGGACTGAGCGTGACGAGGCTCTTGAGAAATTGAGCGAGTTTGAAGAAACTGCAGATGAACTGCAAGGTGGACAGCAGTACACGTGGACCCTTCTTGAGAATCTTGTGGAGGGCGTCATCGCATGCGATGCTGCAGGTAACGTCATCCTCTTCAATCGGACGGCGAGGCATTGGTATGGGCTTGAGTCTGATCGCTTACCCTCAAGGGAATGGGTTACCCGCTTCTATAGGAGCGGCAGCGACGCAATCGCCAACAACTCCTCTCCCGCGACGTCGCTTGAACGAGCGCTTGCTGGCGAACGAATTCGAGATACTGAAGTCACAATCGAGGAAAGAGGACAGGCGCAAAGGACCCTTCTTGTGAATGGGGACCCCCTCTTTGATCCGGCGGGCGAAAAGTTAGGTGCCGTTGTAGTGATGCACGATGTAACGGAACGCAAGCGGTTTGCAGAGAGAATGCAGGAGCAAGAATCTCTCCTGGATATCTCGCACGATGCAATTGTCGTGAGGAACCGTGAGCACCGCATCCTATTCTGGAACAAGGGCGCTACACGTCTCTACGGATGGACTGAAATTGAAGCCCTAGGCAGGAAAGCTCTTGATCTCCACGGCAAACTTACCCCTGCCTATGAGCAAGCCCGACTGACTGTCCTTGAGAAAGGAGAATGGAGCGGCGAGCTGCAGCAGGTTACAAAAGGCGGTCGGGAGATTATTGTCCAGAGTCGATGGGCGCTCGAACGGGACGACCGCGGTGAACCCAAATCGATTCTTGTCATCGATACCGACATAACGGAGAAGAAGAAACTGGAAGAGCAATTCCTTCGTGCCCAGAGAATGGAGAGTATTGGAACGCTCGCGGGCGGAATTGCCCACGATCTCAACAACGTTCTGACTCCCATCCTCCTTTCGATCAATGTCCTTCGGAAGAAGCTCTCGGACGATCACAGCCAAAAGATTATTCAGTTGTTGGACTCCAGCGCCCGGCGCGGTGCAAGCATGGTGAAGCAGGTGCTTACCTTTGCAAGAGGTGTGGGAGGTGAACGCGGCGTACTGCAGCCGAAGCACCTAGTCAGGGAGATGGAGACCATCGCAGGTGAAACATTCCCGAAATCCATAAAGATCACTACCAGGGTCGTGAAGAACCTCTGGACTATCGTCGGCGATTCGACTCAGATTCACCAGGTGTTGCTCAACCTGTGCGTCAATGCCCGAGACGCCATGCCTGCAGGAGGTGAGCTCACTCTCAATGCAGAGAATGTTACTCTTGACGAGAACGCTTCTCAGATGCATCCTGACGCCAAGCCCGGCCCTTATGTGTTGATTAGTGCCGGCGATACCGGAGTTGGGATAGCGCCTGAAATCATGGACCGAATATTCGATCCGTTTTTCACCACGAAGGAACAAGGTAAAGGAACCGGCCTTGGCCTTTCGACTACACTCGGAATTGTGAAGGGGCATGATGGGTTCCTGCTGGTCCAGAGCGACGTTGGCAAGGGAACGATCTTCAAAGTGTATTTTCCTGCCGTTGAGGCGGCGGAGGCACAGCAGACGGCAAGAGCCATCATGGAACTCCCCAGAGCGCATGGAGAAAGCATTCTCGTTATCGATGACGAACTCACCGTTCGAGAGATAACAAAAACAACGCTCGAGACTTTTGGTTATAGGGTTTTCACGGCAACAAATGGGAAGGATGCCTTGGCTCTCTTTACGCTAAACAAGGACGCGGTAAAAGCGGTTGTGTGCGACATGATGATGCCTACCATGGATGGACCAGCAACCATTCGTGCGCTTCAGGAGATCAGACCAGATGTTGCAATTGTTGCGGTGACTGGCTTGATGGACGAACAAAGAATGGCTTTTACAGGAGGTATAGGACGAGTCACCATCCTTCAAAAACCTTACAGCACCGAGAAACTTCTCATGACGCTGCAAGAAACGATATCGGCACAACATCATTCCTGACCGGCAAGTTTCTTCCTGATTACTTTCCCGCCTCTGCAGCAAGCCGCCTCCGCAGATTGAAAAAGTACTTGAAGGTCATGAAGAGTACGCCAACCGCAAGAAGCAGCAATATCACATCTGTGAGAACGAGCGACCAGTTGTTAAAATCAATATATCGACCGAGCAATATAACCAACGAAGTCATCGTTGTGACAACCATGAAGGCAGCCGGAATGGCAGTGAACCAATAGCGCTTTGACTTCTGGGCAAGCCACGCTGTGACGGCAATGAGGGTCAGCGCTGCAAGGAGTTGATTCGCAGCGCCAAAGATGGGCCAGATTTTAAGGTATGCATTGGTGAACGTAAGCGTGAGGAAGCCTGCAACAACAAGAAAACTATTGAACACCCGACTCTTGAACAGCGCCGGTGGATTCTCAAGAACCGTTTCCCACAACTCCTCCAGAAGATAGCGAGAAAGTCTTACCAGAGCATCGATGGTTGTGATGAGGAAGCCTTCAAGCAACAGGATACCCCAGATCGTTCCGAACACTATCGGCAAGCCAAATGCCTTTTGTAGAATCCCTCCGAGACCCAATGCGAATGCCAGCGGAGCGTTGCTTACACCGGCCGAAGGGTACACGAGTTCCTTGTACCGCTGAAATCCCATCCCACCGGAGATGATCAGGATAACACAAAGCGCGAGCAGGCCTTCAAGCAGCATGCCGCCATACCCGATAATGCGGGAGTGTTTCTCGTTGGAAAGCTGTTTGCAGGAGGTTCCACCACACACGAGACCATGAGCGCCGGAAGCGGCACCACATGCAATCGTGATGAACAAGAATGGCCACAGCAACCCGAGATTCGGCGCGGACATCGCTTCGCTGATGTTCAAAGCGGGAATATTCACTTCTGCACCGCCAAATCCGGCAACAATGATCCCTCCGACCATTGACGCAAGGCCGAGATACAGGATTTGGGCATTAATAAAATCTCTCGGCTGAAGGACGATCCACACCGGAATCCACGCAGCAACAAATACATACGCAACAATAATCATCATCCAGGTATTGGTGTCCAGTGTTATGGGAAAGTAGTAGCCCAGATAGATCGAGATAAGCGAGATGACAAAGGCTACAATGGCAACAATCCATACTCTCACTTTTTTCCTGTAGATCATATACCCTATGACCGGTGCAAGCAACGTCATGATGATAACCGACATGGAAGCAAACCCACCGATCTGCACACGCTGCGTTCCTCCTTCGTCGAGCATGCGCAACACTTCAGCAGATGCACTTAGGTCGACGTCATTCGGCAACAGACTCGATGTCAGCGCAATTGCGGTAAGCTGCAAGAACGCAGCACACACCAACAAACATAACAGAATTGCAAACAACACGTAGAAAATGAAGCCGGGCTTGCCCAGTGTTTTGCGGGCAACTTCAGCAATAGACCTTCCCCCTTCCCGGACAGCGACAAAGAGCGCCATGAAATCATGCACCGCTCCGATAAAAATGACTCCGAGAATGATCCATAGCCAGGCCGGCAGAAAACCGAAATAGAGCGCAAGCGTAGGACCTACGATCGGGCCAGCTGCGGCAATGGCTGCAAAGTGATGCCCGAATAACACGAGAGGTTTGGTGGGGATGTAGTCAACGCCATCGTTGAGACTCACAGCGGGCGTGGGTCTATCAGCATCAATCCCAACAACGCGGGCGAGATACCGGCCGTAGAATCTGTAACCGAGGATCAGGACAACAACCGATGAAATCATGACGACAGCAAGGTTCATCCCATACTCTCCTTGAGGTGATTCATGCTATCCACGATGTTCGTCAGAACGCATTCCGAATATGATTGATCTGATGGTTCTTTCCTCGAACGCGAATTGCCACAACATCGAAGCGACACGCCTGTTCCTTGATCTCATGATCGAAAAAATATCCTTGCGCAATGCGGCGTATCTGTTGCTGCTTCTTTGGCGTGATAGCATATTCAGGATCGCCGAATTCATCGTTGTACCGTGTCTTCACTTCACAGAACACGAGCACACCGCCATCGCGGGCAATAATGTCGATTTCGCCATGGCCAAACCGATAGTTCATTTCCACAATCTCGTAGCCGCTCCGCCGCAAGTGGTTCATCGCAAGAAGCTCCCCCTGGTTGCCAGCCGATTTTGTGTGTGATGTTCCCATGTTCTATTCTGGCTGATTGTTGAAATCCAGCTCCAACTGGGTCTTGAATGTGAATGACCGGCGATGAATGGGACAGTATCCCAGGGTCAAAATAGCCTCCCTATGCTCTTTTGTTCCGTATCCTTTATGTTGAGCAAAACCGTATCCTGGAAAGTGACTATCGTACTCAAGCATGATTCTGTCGCGCGTTACCTTTGCAAGAATCGAAGCTGCAGCAATGGAAAAACACGTTGCATCGCCGTCAATAATTGTTGTGTACGGAATCCCGACTGTTCCCGAGGGAAGGCCATCTGTGACGAAGCGGTTCCCATCGATAAGCAGGTGACCTGGGACGGAAGGTAATTGTTGTATTGCCTGGTGCATCGCTCTGAAGGTGGCGTTGAGGATGTTGATTTCATCGATTATGATATGATCAATAATGCCAATTCCGAATGCCGTCGCTTCAGAACATATTCGTCCGTACAATTCCTCCCGCTCGATAGCGGAAAGCAGTTTTGAATCGTCAACTTCGGGGATGAAGCATCCCTCGGGGAAGACAACCGCAGCGGCAACCACCGGCCCAGCGAGCGGCCCGCGCCCGGCCTCGTCGATGCCTGCCACAGCGTGAACTCCGCGCGTCCAGAGATCGCGTTCGTACGAGAGCATATCCTCCGGACGTTTTCGCACTCTCTTCGGTTGGTCAGAATTCATTGATCAACCCGAAATGAATTTTCCCTGTGGTGAATGTATCTCCTTCTCCAAGTGCGAAGCTCACACCGATATTGCCAAGTCCGGTTTCGAGTTGAACGCCGATGCCATATCCAAGCTTGAACGAATCGCTTCGAGGAATGGATCGCACATCATCTGCGGGGCGCAGATAATAGCCATTGTCGATGAATCCGTAGACAAACGTCCTTCGGGCAAGAAGGAACCGGTACTCGGTGTTCATCCAGGCAACGCGCGAACCGATGAATTGGCTTTCGCGGTACCCCCTCAACGTCCGGGCGCCTCCCAAGCGAAACATTTCGCTTTCTTCAAGCTGGCCACTCCTGAGTTCTCGTCCATGAAACCCCACCGCCACCACCTGGCGCTGAAACGGAGAAAGAAACACATCAAGATCAAGACTGAACTTCTGCACTGTTGTTCTCTGAGGAACCCGCGAGACAAGAGCCGTCGGGATATTGCTGGTTCTTTTCCTCCCATATTGGTAATCTGTCCGATAGCGCGTACCAGAAGTGGGGCTGTAGTTGTCGTCACGGGTATCGTACAATATCTCACCGCCGAATGTAGTAGTGGAACTCCTGAACGCTCTTAGAATTGTGGAGTCCGAGGAGGGGATCACGTTTTCCGAGCTGAAGAGCAGGCTGATGGAGAGCTCTTCTGAAAACATCAACTCACCCTTCAAGTCGAACACACGACGCACATAAGAAGTATCTTGCTGACGCTGAAGGAATCCACCGCCAATGTTTGCCGGGACTCCCAAAAGCCAGGGCTCTAGGTAGCGAAGACCCAACTCCTGAGAGAATCGGTCTTCCCGCTGCCAGCGAAAGCTCAGCTTGCGCCCAGTCCCGAACAGATTCCGCATAGAAATAGATGCGAGACCGGTGACATAGCCGGCCTGACCCGCTGCCGTCCCGGGAATGTATCCGATAACACCGTCGAATGTGCTGGTGCGCCCTTCCTGCACCTTGACGAGAAGTCCCCCTTTTCCATTTCTTAGATAGAGTTCCGGCTCCGAGACGCTGGAAAAAATATTCAGCCTTGTGAGTCGCGGTTTGACTGCTTCCAGTTTCGTCGGGTTAAACAGGTCACCCATGTGTACGCGCATTTCACGAACGACAACAGACGCGTCGGTCTCCTTGTTTCCCTCCACGCGGATTTCCTCGATCGTCACCCGTTCCCCTTCGTGAATTTGCAGTGCAACATCAAGCGAATCGATGTCCGGACCGGAACGATGGGTGACTCCGGCGACCGCACATCGTGTAAATGGGAAACCTCGCCGTTCGTAGCGCTCAAGGAGATTGGCAATATCCCGCTCCAGCGCGGATTCAACCAGCACATCCCCGGGCTTGAGATCGAAC